>JBDUAH010000015.1:0-18443 GCA_040004745.1 Chthoniobacterales bacterium
TCTATAATCGGCGCGGCTTGGATATGATCCGCACCGCGCTGCGGCCAGCCGGTCGGGTCGCCTTCTGGTCCGCGGACAAAGAGCCGGCTTTCCTTCAATCGCTCGCGCGCGCCGGATTTCTCACGGAAGAATATCCCGCCAAAGCGCACGAGCGCGCCAAACGCGACGCCCACATGATCTACGTGGGCGAGCGGGTCTAAATGCTCGCCTTCGTATATTCCGCCGTCTCGAATCGGATTCCGTTTGCGAAACATTCCGGGCAGAGCCGGTAATCCGGATTCTCCCGCTCCGTTTCATCCGCGAGAATGAAGAGTTTGTGACACGGATCGTGCAGACAATTCACAAACCGGCTCGTCGGCCGATCCGTATGCGCGCAGCGCCCGATCTGCACCAGCCCGTCATCCACGCGCACCGTCATCCGTTGATCGAAGACAAAACACTCGCCCTGCCAATGTTCGTTCCCGAATTGCTCCTGATAAGTCACGATGCCGCCGTGCAGTTGGAAGACGTCCTTGAATCCGCGGCTGCGCAATAACGCCGAGGCCTTCTCGCAACGAATCCCGCCCGTGCAATACATCATCACTTTCTTCTGCTTTAGCGGTTCGAGTCGATCCACGTAAGCCGGCAGGTCGCGAAAGTTCTCGATCTCGCAAACGACCGCACCATCGAATTTTCCGGCGTCGGATTCGAACCGATTCCGCACATCGAGCAGGACGACGTCGGGATCTTCTTCCATCATCTGCTTCCACTTCGCAGGGGAGAGCTGATTCTCCTGGTTCGAAGGCAACTCCGGCAGCCCAAGCGTGACAATCTCCCGCCGCGTCTTCACGACCAACTTCGGAAACGTCTGCTCGTCGCCCGCGCTGATTTTGAATGCTACATCAGCAAAGCGCTCATCGCGGTGAAGCGCGGCCGTGTATTCCTTAATCGAGCCCACTGGCCCGGCGAGCGTTCCATTGATCCCTTCCGCCGCAATCAGGACGCGCCCCTTTATACCTAACGACACGCAAAACTCACGCTGTTCCGCCGTAAAGCTCTCCGGATCGGAAATCGCGACGTACTTATAGAATAGAATAACCGGCCAGGAATCCATCGAACTCAACTGCGCACAAACGCGCGTCCGTATTGCGTCGGTGGCGCGATATCCGCGCCCACTTCGGGCGCCACCGCGAGCGGCCAGTAAGGTTCACGCAAAAACTCTCGCGCCATCAAAATCATATCCGCTTTCTCTTCCTGGATAATCTCATCCGCTTGATCCGGATTCGTGATCATTCCCACGGCAGCCGTCGCGATTTCCGCTTCGTGACGAATCCGCTCCGCAAACGGCACCTGATAACCCGGGCCGATCGGAATCTTCGCGCCCGGCACCGCGCCGCCGGAGGAGCAATCGATCATGTCCACGCCCAGCGGTTTCAACTGCTGCGCCAACGCCACCGATTGATCGATATCCCAGCCGCCATGCGCCCAGTCCGTCGCGGAGATGCGCACCCAAAGCGGCAACTCCGCCGGCCAGACGCGACGCACAGCTTGCACGACCTCGCGCGCAATTCGCGTGCGATTTTCGAAGGAACCGCCGTAATCATCCGTTCGTTTGTTGCTCAGTGGCGAAAGAAATTCGTGAATCAAATAACCGTGCGCCGCGTGAATCTCGACCGTCTGCGCGCCCGCTTTCAAAGCTCGCCCGGCCGCCGCTGCGAATGCCTCGGTCACACGTTGGATGCCAGCGTGATCGAGCGCTTCGGGCTTAATCGAGTCCGTATCGAACGGAAGCGCGCTCGGCGCGAAAATCGGACGCCAACCGCCGTCTTCTTCGCTCACCGCATCGCCGCCCATCCAAGGCGGCGAGGTGCTCGCCTTGCGGCCTGCATGCGCCAACTGCATCGCCGGCACCGCGCCTCGATCCGAAATGAAGCGACAGATTCGCGCCAGCATTTCGATGTGTTCGTCCTTCCAAATGCCGAGGTCTTGTGGGCTGATCCGCCCTTCCGGCAACACCGCTGCTGCTTCCGTCATGACCATCGCCGCGCCGCCCACCGCGCGGCTTCCGAGATGCACCAAATGCCAGTCGTTCGCGAAACCATCCTCGCTCGAATACTGGCACATGGGCGAAACGCCGATGCGATTGCGGAATTCGACGTCGCGTAGTTTGAGAGGGGTAAAGAGGCTCATGGGGCGGATACTCTACATGCTTTCGCCGCGAGTGAATGACTCAGCGTTCCAGGCGCCGTCATCCTGAGCGGAGCGGAGCGAAGTCGAAGGATCTCGCCAACGGTCGCAGACCTCCGGGCGATGTTGCGCGGAGCCGATATGTCGAAGTTCGAGTCTTCCGGAGGCGTTGACGCTTGACCGTTTGTAAGATCCTTCGACCGGCTGCGCGGCTCAGGATGACTCCGTGGCGCGCCCACGTGCCTACAAAAGCGGCAACTGCGCCTCGGCCATTTCGCGCTCCGCGAAACGCACACCGACACCCATCAGCCGCACGCTTTTCCCGGTGCGCGCGAATGCTTCCGCCAGCAGGCTGCGATATTCTTCCTGGGCTGGCGCCAAGCCGGCACGCTCAACCGTCGTGCGGGTGAAATCAGTGAATTTCAGCTTCACGAAAATCTTCGTCACTGCGCGCTCCGGGGCCTTCTGCGCCAACTCAGCGGCCAATTCCTCGAACAACTCCGGCAGCCGTTCCTCGCATTCTTCGAGCGTGTGCAGATCGGACGAGAACGTCTCCTCGTTGCTAAGCGATTTCCGTTCGCGATCCGGCTCCACCGGGCGGTCATCCTGGCCGCGGCATTGCTCATAGAGTTCGAGGCCGAATTTCCCGAAATGCTCGATCAATTGCGGACGCGTGAAGCGTTGCAAATCCGTGCAAATGCTCACGCCCAGACGCTCCAGCTTCTGCTCCGTGACCGCGCCGATGCCCCAAATTTTGCGCACCGGGAGCGCGCCGATGAATTGCGGAACTTGCGCGGCGCTCACCTCGCATTGGCCGTTCGGCTTGTTCATATCGCTCGCGATTTTGGCGATTAACTTGTTAGGCCCGATCCCGGCGGACGCGGTCAACTTGGTCTTGCGGAAGATGAGCTGACGAAGGATCTGGGCGAGGGGGCCGGGCGCGCCTGGATGTGCGGTTACGTCGAGATAAGCTTCATCAAGCGAGAGCGGTTCCACCAGCGGGGAGAAGCGGTGCAAGACCGCGCGGATCGTAGCCGACTCGCGGCGATAAACATCGAATCGCGTGGGCACGATGATGAGCTTCGGGCAACGCTACGCCATGAAGGTCGGCATGGCGGAGTGCACGCCGAACTTCCGCGCCTCGTAGTTGCAAGTCGTTAGGACTCCACGCCGATCCCGCGCGCCGCCCACGCCGACCGGCTTGCCGCGCAGCTCCGGCCGATCGCGCACCTCGATCGCGGCGTAGAAGCAATCCATATCGAGATGGATGATGGCGCGCGGGCGTGAGACTGGATTTTTCGTAGAGCAAGTTTCCAACTTGCAGGAAGCAACGCGCAAGTTGGAAACTTGCGCCACATTGATCGATGTCCGCGACGCCCACGCATGTTCTCGTCATTGGGGGCGGTCCGGCCGGGCTACGCGCGGCGGAGGTCGCACGCGCGACTGGAGCGAGCGTGACGTTATGTGAAGCGCAACGCTCGGTCGGCCACAAATTTCTCGTAGCGGGAAAGGGCGGCTTGAATCTTACGCATAGCGAGCCCTTGGAAAATTTCCCCCAACGCTACGGTGCCGAACCGGAACGCTGGCGCGATTTGTTAGGCGAATTCGGCCCGGCGGCTTTGCAATCGTGGGCGGCGGGGCTGGGTGTGGAGACGTATGTCGGCTCTAGCGGGCGAGTTTTTCCCAATGGTCAAAAAGCGGCCGGCCTGCTCCGCGCCTGGACGAACCGCCTGCGCGCGGACGGCGTGCATTTTCAAATCGGCGGTCGCCTGATGAATCTGGAGCGTGAGGCGGCCGACTGGCGCGCCGATTTCCACACCGAGGAAGGGAACACAGCCCTGCGAGCGGGCGCGGTGGTCTTGGCGCTCGGCGGCGCCTCGTGGCCCGAGACCGGATCGGACGGCGCCTGGCCCCACTTGCTCAGTGCGCTCGGGGTCGCGATCACGCCGTGGGCGCCAGCGAATTGCGGTTGGAATGTCGATTGGCCCTCCGCGCTGCTGGAGCGCGCGGAAGGATTACCGCTGAAGAACCTGACTGTGACTGCGCGCGACGAATCGGTCTCGGGCGAGCTTTTGCTCACGCGCTATGGCATTGAAGGCGGGGCGGTTTACCGGTTGGGACCCATTCTCCGCGCGATGGGGGATGCGCCTTCGCTCATCCTCGATCTAAAACCGCAACTCATCGTCGACGCTTTGAAAGAAAGGCTGGCCGCCGCGCCGCGGCGGGAAGATTGGTCGAAGGCGATCAAGCTGAGCCCGGCGGCCACTGCCCTGCTGGAATGCTTCCCCGCTACGCCGCCGACTGCCGCAGAATTCATCGCGCGGCTAAAGCATTTCGTTCTGCCGTTGCGCGGGCCGCGCCCGATCGCGGAAGCGATCTCTTCGGCCGGTGGGGTGGCTTGGGAGGAAATAACCGACACGCTTATGCTGCGGAAGCTTCCCGGCCTCTTCGTCGCCGGGGAAATGATCGACTGGGAGGCGCCCACCGGTGGGTATCTACTACAGGGCTGCCTCGCCACCGGGACACGCGCCGGGCGGTGCGCGGCCGAATTTGTCGTCTCTGGTCATTAGAAGAGATTATTTCGCTCAGTGGTTGAGCGGTTCTTTTGCGTGGTTGGCCGATTGCCGAGCACCGTTGAACGAATTCCGGGCGAGGCCAATCACTTCGGGACGCTTGGTTGGGCCCGAAAGATGAGTTGTCTGTCCCGACCGTTTGCGGCATGACATCTCCATGGCTTCATCCACTACCCGAGTTTTCCTGGTTCGGCATGGCGCCACCGTTCTCTCGGCAGAGGACCGCTTCGCTGGCGCGACCGACGTCGAACTTTCCGATATCGGCCGCGAGCAAACTCGCCGTCTCGCTACCCGCCTGAGCGCGGAAAAGATCGTGGCGGTTTACGCTTCGCCGCTCGGGCGCACGGTGGAAACGGCCAGTATTTTGGCGGCGCCGCACAACCTGGAGGTCGCGACGCGGGACGGTTTACGCGAAATCTCGCACGGGCGTTGGGAACAATTGACGCGGCGCGAGGTGGACGAGCGCTTTCCGGGAGAAGCGGCGGCTTGGGAAGAAGACCCTTACACCTTCGCGCCGGAAGGCGGGGAGAGCGGCTTGGCGGTGACCGCGCGCGCTTTGCCGGTCTTGTTAGACCTGATTCGCGCGCATCCGGGCTCGAAAATTTTGGTAGTCTCCCATAAGGCGACAATCCGCCTGCTGCTCAGCTCCCTACTTGGCTTCGATCCGCGCCGTTACCGCGATGTCCTGGACCTGAATCCCGCCTCGCTCACGATTGTCGATTTCAAGGACCCCACGCGCGCGCGTCTCTCGCTTTTCAACGATACTTCGCATTACGCGGAGTCAGGCAACGCGCTGCCGTCCGTCCCGGCATCCCGCTTGTCGAAGTCGTGGAACGATGAGGGTGGCGGGGCCTAAGACGGCGGGTCAGGAATTCGTTGCCAGAGCAGGCACGTGGAAGCTCTCGATCTCTTTTTTGATCTCGTGCACGAAGCTGGCAGCGCCGGCGCCGTTGACGACGCGATGATCGAAGGTGAGCGAGAGGGTGATGACTTCCGCGGATTCGGCGGCGCGGCCGTTGCCGAACATCTCGTGATGCGCGGAGCCTACGAAAAGCGTGCCGATGGAAGGCGGGACGACAATGGGAGCCGCCGCGCGGACCCCGAAAGCACCCAGGCTGCTGATGACGATCGGGGCATTGACGGCATCGACTCGGCCGGTGCGCGTTTCTTCGACGGTCTCGTTATACCGCTGCACGAAATCGGGCCAGTCGCGCGTGTTTGCTTTCGTGACGACGGCAGTAGCGAGGCGATCATTCTCGAGCGAGACGGCGATGCCGAGATCGAACTCGGCGTGTTCAACAATGCTGTCGTCTTCCAACATGATGCGGCGGAAGGGGGGATGTTTTTCCATCGCCCTAACGACCGCCCAGGCGATCATGACGGAAGGCGAGGCAGCGGCTTTGCCTTCCGATTTTTTGAGGGCTTCGCGTGCTTCGCGAATCGCTTCCCAGCGGGCGTTGATCTGCAAATTAGCCGGCACCACGCGACCGAGACGGCGAGTAATGGTGGGGGTGAGAGCGGGCTCGATAGTGGCGGGCCTACGGGAAACTGCAGGAGAGGTCTCGCGTGGCTTTGCTGAATCGCTGGATGTCGCGCCGTTGCGATCGGCAGAAACCTCCGCGGCGTCTTCGATTTGCTCTGCGAGGTCATCCTCCTCTGAGCCGAGGACGGTGCCGATGTCCTGGCCGATATCTACGACCTCATCCACGGCGACTTTCCATTCACCCATTGTGCCGGCAAAAGAGGCTTCGATCGGGTAGACCGCTTTGTCGGTCTCGACTTCGCACAGCGGGTCATCCAGTTGGACGGCATCGCCAGGTTGTTTAAGCAGAGCCACGACCTTCGCGTTGCGAATGCCTTCGCCCATGATCGGGACAATGACGCTGTGGGTGGCGGCGGATTTTGCGGCCTTCAGCGTGGGTGTCCGAGCGGACCCGCTCGCGGGCTTCTCGGGCTGCGAGTTGCGCTGCAATGTTTCGCTGCTTAGGCGCGCAGTCGCGGTGGTCATGGCCCGCTGGACGGCAGCGACGATGCGCTCGACATCAGGCAACGCCGCGTATTCGTAGATCGGATTATACCCGATCATGACGTTGGTTTTGCTGACGAGAATGGGCGGACTAACGAGCGCACTCCACATCTCCGGCTGCGCGGTGATGTGGGAAATAATCATTTGGCCGACGCTGCAATTCTCGCTGTCTTCCTGAACGACGATGAGGCGGCCGGTGCGGCGGACCGATTCCTCGATCGCGGATTTGTCCCAAGGAATGATCGAGCGCAGGTCGATCAGATCGACGCTCGTTTCGTCAGCCAATTTTTCCAGCGCCTCGAGCGATTTCTCGACTGTGTTTCCCCAAGCCACCAGCGTCACATCGGAGCCCGCGTGGCGTTTGCGCGCCACCCCCAATGGGGCCGCTTTCACCGGCTCGGCTGATTCGTGTTCTGCCCAAAGAAGATGTTTCGGGATGAGAACGAAGGTCGGATCCTCGGCGTGCATTGCACTCCACAGCAGACCTGCGGCGTCCTCCGGCGTGCTGGGAATGGCAATGTTAATGCCCGGGAAATGGGCCAGCGGGGCTTCGTTGGCCTGGCTGTGCCAGAGACTTCCGCCAGGGAGATACGCACCGTAAGGCGCGTAAATGACAATCGGGCAGGTCCAACTGCCGAACGAACGCCAGCGCAGGTTCGAAAGATTGGTCACGATCTGATTCCAGGCCGGGCCGATGAAATCAATGAATTGCAGTTCAAAGACGGGACGCTTCCCGTAGGAAGCGAGACCGCAGGCCACACCCATAATGGTCGATTCCGCGAGGGGTGAGTTGTAAACCTGCGCGGGAAATTCGGTGGAAAGTTTCTGCGTCAACCGGAAGACACCGCCTTTGGGGTCTTCCACATCTTCGCCGAAGATGATGCGATTGGAATCGCGCTCCAGACCGAGCCGCAGCGTCATGTTCACGGTGTCGCCGATGCGGTATTTGCCGGCGGGCAAAACTTCATCATCCAACTGCGGAAGCTTACCGGTAGTCTGCAACTCCAGTTCGTCGGCCCGCGGATCTTCTGCGCGATCGGCGTCGTTGAATTCTTTCCGAACGCGCTCTTTGATCTCCTTGTCGAGCTTCTCGTAGTCCTCCGCGCCGATGATTTTCTCGGCGATCAAGCGCTCACTCCAGACGGTGAGCGGGTCGCCTTTACTGAGGCCTTCGATTTCCTGCGCGCTGCGGTAAAGCTTGTGATCATCGGAACTGGTGTGGCTGGAGAGGCGCTCCATGTTGACCCAGAAAAAGGCGGGGCCGCCGCCTTGGCGCATCTTCTCGAACGCCGCGGAGCCCTTGTCATAAATGTCCTGAACATCCGAGCCATCGACTTCCTTCCAGTCGTTAGGCTGGAAAACATCGAGCGCGCGCGGGGTGATGTCTTTCGTGGGACTGCTGATGCCGTATTTGTTATCTTCCACGACGAACAGGACGGGCAGTTTGCGCTCTTTCGCGAAGCAGACGGCTTCGTAGAAATCGCCCTGCCGCGTGGCCGCGTCGCCGATCGTGGTCACAACGACGTTCGGTTTCTTATCGAGCTGGATGCCCCACGCGATGCCGCAGGCTGGCAAAAGTTGCGCGCCGGTGGGCGTGGGCACACTCCAAATCCCGCGTGAGGCGTAGCTGTAATGCGATGGCATTTGGCGGCCGTGGCTTTGGCCTTGGCGCTTCGCGAAATAATCCAGCGCCAGCTCCGCCGAAGCCACACCGCGCCCGAGGACGAGCCCGCGATCGCGATAATAAGGGCAAACGTAATCGCCGCCCGTCATCGCCAGGCCGAGCGCCGCCAGACCTTCGTGACCCATCCCAGAGACGTGGAAGTGCCCCTTGCCCTGCCGGTTTAGATTCTGTTCGCGGAGATCGCCGTGGCGACTTTCGAGCAGCAGCGTGAGGAGGCGCAGTTTGTCTTCTTTGCTCAGTAAGGGCATGAATGGATACAGTTGGGTGGATGAGGTAAGGACCGAGAGGGCCACTCTCAACTCGCAACGGGCATCTCTCAACTTTTCAGCATGAATAGTGTGTCGCCGCGCGGGCATCTTGCCCGCCATCAGGTGAACGACAGGCCGGAAGCCTGCCATCCGAGACAGGCAAGATGCCTGTCTTCCGCTACGGTTTCGGCGCGACAAGCGCGTCGGCGGGCCTGGAGAATTTCGATTCGTCCGGCGTTTCGGTAGCGAACTTGACGTTCGAGAATCCCATCTCGCCGAGCGGTTCGCCTTCAATCGTGTCGTTTTTCCACGCGTAATACTTCGCGGATTTCGGAACCTTGAGACCTTCGACTTCCTGCCATTCGTCGAAGACAATCGCGTGCGGCTCGAGTTGATCCATCGGCTTATCCTTCCGCAGCGCGGCGTAGGTGACGAGATACGCCGCCATTTTCAGTTGGCCCGAAGCGGGATCGACGTAGGCAATGTAGTAATCGTCCGGTGAATCACCGGTGCCGGCTTTGTAAGTAATTTTGACCGCGTCGTAGTCCTGGCCTTGGAACGATTTTCTACCGAGGGACTCGTGCGCCGCGCCCGGGTCCGCGAAGACGAAGGGCATGCCGAAGAAATAGAACGGTGTCCACATGTAGAAACGCGGCGGCGTTCCGCCAAGAGCGTCGAGCGTCGGCTTGATCCAGACTTCGCCGTTGCTCGAGCCGAGCGTGTAGGCGTCTGCGGTGATCAGGCCGTCGCGGTTGCGGAGATTGAAGAGCTGATGATCGACTTTCGTGCCTTTCGCATTCTTAAAGGTGCAGTCGTATTCGACGCTGCCGAAGCTCTGCCATTTCGCCAAGCCGCCGTGCGCTTTCACTGCAGCGTCGATCTGTGCTGAGGCAGGAGTGAGTGAGCCAAGCGTGAGTGCGATAGCTGCGGCCAGGAGACAACGTCGAATCATCGAGCACAGTAGACCGCCGCAATCAGTAGCGCTACCACGCGGCTCGCGTTGCGCGCGATTCGATGTAGGAATGCTGCGTGTTCACGGAAACAGAATCACGCGCACAGAGCAGGGGAGTGATTGCGCGTTATCACGAGTTCCTGCCGGTGTCGGCGTCGACGCCGGTAGTGTCGTTAGGCGAAGGCAGCACGCCGCTCATTCCGTGTCCGCGGCTGAGCGCACGGGTGGGGAGGGGCTGCGAAGTTTTTGTGAAATACGAGGGATTGAATCCGACCTGCTCGTTCAAGGATCGCGGGATGACGGTAGCGGTTTCGAAAGCGATAGAGGCGGGAATCTCTGCGGTCGTTTGCGCTTCCACTGGCAACACGTCGGCGTCCGCGGCCGCTTATGCGGCGCGAGCTGGCATCAAGTGCGCGGTTATTCTGCCGGCGGGCAAGATCGCGGCCGGGAAGCTGGTTCAAGCCTACGCCTACGGCGCGAAGGTAGTGGCGATCCAAGGAAATTTTGACGACGCCCTGCGGATTGTGCGTGAACTCGGAATCCGCGCCGATTTCGAAATCGTGAACTCGATCAATCCCCACCGCATCGCGGGCCAAAAGACGGCGGCATTCGAGATTGTGGAGGAACTCGGCAACGCGCCTGATCTTCACTTCTTGCCTGTCGGAAACGCGGGCAACATCACAGCTTACTGGGCGGGCTATCGCGAATATCACGATCTTGGCCGCGCAACGAAGCTGCCGGCGATGTTTGGTTTTCAGGCGGAAGGTTCTGCACCCATCGTCCGCGGGAGAGTCGTCGAGCACCCGGAGACGATCGCCACCGCGATCCGGATCGGCAATCCGGCGAGCTGGCGGCAGGCGAACGAGGCGGTCGCGGATTCGAACGGCGCGATTGACACCGTGAGCGATCAGGAAATTCTCTCCGCGCAACAATGGCTCGCGAGTCACGAAGGAATTTTCGTCGAACCCGCCAGCGCGGCCTCGATCGCGGGTTTGTTCAAGTCGTGCGATCGCGAAACCGGCTCGGCATTTCAGATTGGTCGGTTACCGGAAGGAAGACGGATCGTGTGCACGGTCACGGGGCATGGCTTGAAGGATCCGGACGCGATTCGATTCACAAGTGCTCCAACTGTCCTGCCGACAGTGGGCGACGTCTTACGGGCGATCGGCTTTTGAAGAGTGGTTAATTTGGAAACCAGAAAGCCAGAAAAACTGCGACAATGAGCATTCCTTTTCTGGTTTCATGGATTCCGAATTCATCTCCCTTTGATTGACACTCCTGCGAGTTCAGCGAGAAACGCTTCCGACGTCGTGCAATCATTCCTTTCCAATATCCGCCATTCCGCATGCGCCTGATCGTGCAGAAATACGGCGGCACGTCCGTCGGCACGCCCGAACGCATTCGGAAGGTGGCCGAGCGTTTGCTCGAAACGCAGCGTGAAGGGTGTCGCGTGGTGGCGGTCGTCTCCGCGATGGCGGGTGTGACCGATAGTCTGCTCAAGCTGGCGCGCGAGATTTCGCCACAGCCGTCCGAGCGCGAGATGGATGGCCTCCTCGCGACCGGTGAGCAATCGTCCATGGCGCTGGTGGCGATGGCGGTGAACGCACTGGGCGGCAAAGCGATTTCGCTGACGGGCGCGGAAGCTGGCGTGCTGACGGACCGTGCGCATACCCGGGCCAAGATTGCCAACGTCAGCCCAAAACGCGTGCACGAGCTGCTCTCCGAGGACTACATCGTCGTCGTAGCCGGTTTCCAAGGCCAAACCGCGGAAGGCGATACCACCACGCTCGGCCGCGGCGGCTCCGATTTGACCGCGATCGCGCTGGCCGGCGCGCTCAACGCCGATGCGTGCCAGATTTTCACGGATGTCGACGGCGTTTTCACCTGCGACCCGCGCGTCGTGACCGAAGCGTCAAAGCTCGGCGAAATTTCCTACGACGAGCTTCTGGAGATGGCGGGCTCAGGCTCCAAGGTCATGCAATCGCGCGCGGTCGAGTTCGCGAAGAAATTCAGCGTGCCGTCCGAGGTCCGATCCAGTTTCAATCAAAACGCCGGCACCGTCGCCAAGGAGGAAACCGCAAACATGGAGGACGTCGTCGTCCGTGGGATCAGCATCGAGCGGAAACAGGCCAAAGTGACCCTCGACGACGTCCCGGACACGCCCGGCGTGGCCAGCCGCGTCTTTTCCGCCATTTCCGCCGCCCAAATCATGGTCGACATGATCGTGCAAAGCGCCTCCGAGCGGAACACGACCGACATCTCATTCACGATCAACGACGCGGATCTGCCCGCCGCAGAGAAGCTGCTGGGGCCGGTCGTCGCCGAAATGGCCGGGACGAAGCTCATGGCGCACAGCGCGGTCGCGAAATTGAGCGTGGTGGGAATCGGGATGCGCTCGCATTCCGGGGTCGCGGCCAGGCTTTTCGACTGCCTCGGCCGGGCCGGAATCAACATCCAACTCATCTCGACTTCGGAGATCAAAATCGCCGTCGTGATCGACGAAAAGGATGTGGACCAGGCGGCCATCGTGACCCACGAGGCGTTCGGATTAGGCCGACGTTGATCAGCAAAAAACCCGCGGAAAATAGAGGAAGCGCGGGTGGGCTGCGCTGTAGCCACGTGCCCTGTGGGCCGTGTGAGAGCGACATGGCGGCTGAGAAACCAGCGGAAAGAAAGGCAAGTAATGTTGTCGGATTATATCAACGCGAACAAAAGTTTACGGACGTTATTACGGTAAAACGCAATCAACCGTAAAGCAGTATACTGTTTTGCGTAAAAAGAAACGCAAACAACGTCTGATGCATCACATTCCCATTCAAGCCCTCCGCGAATCAACCGACGTGCTTCTCCATCCTCACGTGCGGAATTGACCCGAACAGCAGCCCTGCCGGGCCAGAAATTTCGTAGCCGTGACGCCGATAAAAGCCGGCCGCTTCCTCGCGGGCGTTTAGGACGATGCGCTTCGCGCCTTCCATTGCCGCACGGGTCTCGAGTAGCCCGAGAATCCGACTCCCGAGGTGATATCCTCGGCGCTGCGGCTCGACTGCCATGTAACGAACCTGGGCTTCCGTTGGATCGTTGAAGTGGAGTCTGCCGGCGGCGACTGGCACCTCGCCCTCCCACAACGCCACTTGGAAGCTCTCGGAATCGAGTTCGTCTTTCTCGCTTCCTCGAGGCTGATCCCAAGGCTCCCGCAGCACCCGCCAGCGGAGATCGAAGTATCGCTCCCATTCCAAGGCTGTCTCTGGGCTCCGGTCATCCAGAATTGATTGATCGCTCATAGACAGCGAATTTAGAACCCGGGCGGGGAATATCCGATCATTTTCACAGAGTTAGACAATTATCGTGGCCCGCAGGGCGACTTTTCGGGCACTTCCGGTAAAGAGAGCAGGATCCTCGTCCGACCTTACACAACATCAGACAATATATGTCATATAAAGTTAGATACTGGCGCTGCCCGGATTAGGCGCATGTCATCGGACTGCTTCGCAACGCCCTAGCGCCTGCTTTGTAGTCTACAAAACGACTATTCAGGATCAATCCGCCGCAGGGCGCGGCGACCGTGGAATGTTTCGTACCGGTGCGTATCCTTCACGCCCTGCGATTCAAACGTAATTTCGATGATCTGCCGCTTCCCGCGCATAGCTGGTTGATAAGGGTATTTGAAAAACGTTAGGTCGTTTGTCGAGTCTAAATCCGGTTCCTGACCAAGAGTGATTTTGTCGCGATCAAGTTTCACCTCGATGCGCTCGGCTCCCTGGCCGCGATTTTCAATGACAAAGAAAACGGGTGTTCCTTCAGCAGTATCTTCGGGCATCTCTTCGCGGTTCCAGCAGAGCACGTTGTCTCCCGTCCACACGTAGGTTTGTCCGCCCTCGGATTCGTACAGGTTCTGAAACATCTTTGCGCTCGGGGCGAGAAAGGGTGCCTGACGCCTTCGACGAGTCTCCTTCAATTCAATCTCCGCCGCAGCGCCCCTCCGTCTCTCGGGAATGCCGAAAAGCCACGTCGCGAAGCCTCCGATGATCGCGCCGACGACTGCAATAGCGAGGGATTCAATCATGGAGAGGAGTGCTGGAGAGTCACTTCAAAACTTCGCCTGGCCGTAATCGTATCCGTCACCGCCGACCCACGCTTCTGTCAATTTGCGGCGTAAAGGATCAAAGCGTTCGCCGTCCTTGGTCGCGAATTCATTGAGCGGAATCGAAACTGTCTTACCAACTGCCGGCGCAGTGCCTTCCCACTTATATGTGAAAGGCGGGGTTCCATTGATATAGACGATCAGTTCTCGCCATCCTTCGGAACCTGTGTTTGTCACGCGCAGCGCGAAGCGATCCGCGCCCACTCGCGCGTCAGGCTTCCCGCGGGACGACGAGCTCGGGGAGTCATTTTTCATCCCGATCACAATGAAAACAACAAATAGCCCGATCACTACGGCTGCTGTGAGGGCCGCTTTTAGCCCCTCATGCATCCCGGCGGGCTTGATGTTCAGCGGCGGAATTTGGACGTTCCTCGTCGGGTCTGGTGGCGCTGCTGGCCCTGCATAATAATCGCTTACCAGCCGCCACTCGACCATCCCCTCGCCCCAGAAATGATCTGTCGGCAGAACAAATCGAGTCCGAAGCCGCTCTTGGAACTCGGCACTAGAGAATTCCCCTACTTTCTCGCCGTCTCGCGAAACGAAGATCGTCACGGCCGAGTTTTAGAAGGTACGAGCGCAGACTGCGAGTCTTCTGTGTCCCGAAAATCCGCAGAAATTTGTCACGCCTTTGATGCTGATTGCAAGCGGCATGACGAAACCTAGCGAATCGGCGGTCCGATCTGCTACCTTCCCTGGTCGCCTCACGCCAGCACTCTGGCGTTTGGCAGCTTACCAGCCGATTTTTCGAAGCTGACCAGACGTGCTCCCTCCCCACCATACCCGGCGTGGATCAGACGGTCGACGAATCCTGGCTTCGCCGAGGCGAGACTTGGCGTCTGCAAGACCTCGGCGGCGATTTCGGCTTCGACTTCGCCGCTCTCGACCAATTCGCGCAGCCGCAGCAGCGCCTCGGACTTCGGCACCCGGTATTTCGCTTGCAGCGCAAAATACGCCTCCGCGAGAACGATCTCGCTCACCAGGACCCGGTCACCGGCCGCTCGCGCCTCCTTCAGAAACCCGGCTGCGAGCTCTGCTTGATCGCGCGGATCGCCTGTCAGGAGCCGCATCACCACAGAGGTGTCCAGGCCGTGAGTCATTTGCCGGCTTGCTCCGCCCAAGAACGCCCGGTCTCATCCCCGTCCCGCTCGCGCGTCCACGGCTGCCCGGCATTTTTCGCGTATTTGGCCAGGGAGAAGAGCCACGGACGGTTTTCCGTTCGCACCGGTTTGAGCACCCAAACACGCTCGCCTTCCAGGGTTTGCTCTTCCAACGCGATGCGATCGCCAGGCTTGACGCCAAGAGCAGCACACACGTCGGACGGAAACGTGGCCTGTCGTTTGGCTGTCATCTTGATCGTCGGCATTCAAGAATGTTCTCGCCTCCCGCCTTACTCGTCAATAATAATGTAAGGCGACGATCCTGACCACCTGCGCCGCCTCGCCGCGTCACGAGCAGGAGTTCGACTCATTTTAGTTCGCGTAGGACGCGGTTCGTGTGTATTTCGAGCCAGAACCAGATATTCAAGAAGCTGACAAGAGAGGACCAGCAGTTCGGTCAGGACTTTTGGGTTCATCGTTCTCCAACCAGAGGTCGAACGCGGTGGACGATCCGGTTCACGGAATCGATTTCCTCGCTGACCCGCGCCCGATTACTCCGCCGATTCCACTGCAGGCGCGAGGAAACGCTGATAAACGAACCACGCCACGATCATAATCGCCACGCCGATTAACGCTCCGATGCGGTAGAGCTGACCGGCAATGTTCGTGAGCGACAAGGTTAAAACTCCGGGGATCCGTGCAAATTTTGGCTACATTCCGGGGGCCTTCGCGGAATCCGTTGCCAGCCCCCGGACAAAAGCTGTATGTTTGTTTGACGGCCGCCCGGTTCGCCGTATACACGTCGACTGCACCCATGTTGGAAAAAGAATATCAGTATTATAAGTCGCACGAGGCCGATCTTCGTCTCACGTATTTCGGCCGGTGTATCGTCATCAAAGGATCCGAAGTAATTGGGGATTATGCCGACAAGCGCCAAGCGATTGAAGCGACGATTGCTGAGGGCCATAAGCCCGGAAGTTTTTTAGTTCAGTTCGTCGCGCCGGATGAGGACGGGCAGGTGGCGATGTTTCACTCTCGGGTACATGTCCATTAATGGCCCGCCTTCACCGAGCGTTTAACGTAAAATACGAGGGCGTGGTGAACACGCTGGTCACGCCAGTACTGATCCGCGCGTCCAAGCAGCTCTACGGCGAAAGCGGCGGGCGACAATTCACCGCCGTCTGGGACACTGGCGCCACCCACAGTTGCATCAGTCATGCGGTCGCTAAAATCCTGAAGCTGCCCATATCTGGGAAACGTCCGATCAAAGGGGTAAACAGCGAGGGCGTCGCGCCCACTTATTTTGTCGATCTCCTTCTGCCGAGTCAGGTTACGATCGCGGCGGTCGAAGTGGCTGCTGTGGATGTGTCCGGGTGCGACATTTTAATCGGCATGGATGTCATTTCCCTTGGGGACCTCACCATCTGCAACCACGGCGGCACGGAGTTTTCCTTCTCCATCCCAGCGCATGAGCACAAGTTCGATTTGGTGGAGCGATCCGATAAGGTAAACAAGCGACTTCTCAAGGGCGCTGTGAAAAAACCTCGTTGAGGTCGCCAAAATTTTCTAAAGCGGCGAACTATTCGTCAATTCATCGGTTCAAGATAGTAGACATACGGCAATTCCCTACTCCCACGCCGATTACTCCGCCGATTTCGCGGCAGGCGCGAGGAAACGCTGATAAACGAACGAGGCCACGATGAGGATGATCGCCACGCCGATGAACGCTCCGATGCGGTAGAGTTGGCCTAGATTGGCGAAATCGTGCAGGAATAATTTCGCCAGCGTCACGAGCAGCAATCCCATTCCCGTGTAGCGGACCCACTTTGTCTTCTGTCGCATGCCGACGAGCAAAAGCGCAAAGGCGAAGAGCGCCCACGCGATCGAGTAACTCATGTCGCGCGCGAAGTTGCCTTCGAAGGAGAACGTGAGCGTGGGGCCAACCGAGAAATAGTCGGCGATCTCGATGTTCAGAAGCAGGAAACTGAGGATCGCGCCGAGGACATAGAGCAGACGCGGAATGGCGCGGTCCAATGGAGTGTCGCGATAAGAGCGCACGGCGTAGGCGCCGCCGAGGAGGCAGAGGCAGGAAATCCCGTAGGCGTAGAGATACCAATTCCAGATCAGTGTGCCGGACCGCGGATGGTATTCCAGAACGGCGGGATTGAGGGCCAGCCGGATAAACGCGAGCACCAGAAGACCCGCCCCGATGAGGCGCAGGCCTTTATTTGGCACAAGCCGGAAGAGGATCAGCAGCGCGAGGCCTTCCACCGCCCAGCCGAGCGTGACCCATTCGCGATCGAATTGCACCGGGAAGATCAGGCTCAGGAAAAGCAAGGCCGCCCCACCCTGCCAGGCCAGCCGCGCATCGCCGGAGGACGGCGCGATCCTGCGTTTTGCGATGAGATAGAAGAGCCCGAAGAGATACGGGACGGCGAAGGCGGCCGGCAAGAGTCCGTTCCGGAACGCGGGATAAGCGGTGACGATCAGCT
This sequence comes from Chthoniobacterales bacterium, assembly GCA_040004745.1. Classification (GTDB taxonomy): domain Bacteria; phylum Verrucomicrobiota; class Verrucomicrobiia; order Chthoniobacterales; family UBA10450; genus JACCTI01. Next base: position 17,380 of record JBDUAH010000015.1, read on the forward strand.
CCGCGACGAGCCAGAAATGCAGGAAGCCGGAGAGCGCGCCGATGGCCCAAGGCAAGGCGGAGCCTTCGTTAGGCGAAACCGTGTTCGCGTCGCCCTGCTTCCCTCCCGCGGCGAAATACGGATAGGCCGCGAAGATGAGGAAGAATACCGCATACCATCCCAGCGCCAAGAGCGCGCTCGTGTTCGAGAAATGTAGGGAGTGCCATTCGCGCTCGACCGCCCACGTAAACGCGAGCGCGACCAACGCAATCCAACTCGTCCGCGCCACGATGCCGAGCGCGAGCAGGACAATCGCGAGGAGCAAGGCGACGGCGAAGACCAGCGTCGGATCGGGCACCGGCAGCTTTGCGATCAGCACGAGCAGTAAGACAAACGGCATCGCCGCCGCGATCGCCGGCACGTTGCGTCGGGAGTCGTCGGAGCCGAGGCCGAGCTTTCGCGTGAGAAAGGTGGAGGCGGTGGAAAAGAAGACGCCGAAGCTTCCGATCACGACCAGCATCCCGACTACGCTCTCCGGCATGGGGGGCGCGGTCACGATCCAGAGGCCGGCCGTCACGATCGTGGCCAACAGGGCAATGAGCAGCGCGGCGACCGATCGAGAAGTGAAATCGAGGCCGAGCGCGATCAAGTCGATCAGCAACACGCAGGCCCAGACCGCGAACGATGTTTCTCCATTCCAAACGCACAGAAACAAGAGCGCGAGCGCGAGCAACGGAACACAACTGCGCCAGCTCCGGTCCGCCATCGTCGTCGCTGGACGCGGTGGCCAGACGGAGAACCCGGCGTGAATGATCGCAAAAAGCAGATACGCGCCGAGCGCCCACCAGAGGAATTGGTCGTTAAGGTAAAGGCCCGTCCAGGCGCTTAAGATCACGAACAAGGCAGCACCCGACGCGGCGGCGATGCGGGCTGGATTCGGCCGCCGCAACGCGAGCGCGAGCAGGCCGATATCAGCGAGGAAAATGAAGCCGAAGAAGAAGCCCGGCCGTGTCGCGAGCGCGGAGTCTGAGAGGAGCCAGAGACCAAAACCGAGCGAGGCAAAACCGGTCGCGAGCGCGGCGGGC
>JBDUAH010000177.1:0-5450 GCA_040004745.1 Chthoniobacterales bacterium
GTTTTCTGCGCCGCCGCCCCCACACTACTTTGTAATTTCGCAGGCGCCGACGGAAGTAACGCGCGTTCAGGCTATCGAAAATCTCGCGTAAATCGAAGCAGCGCCCTTCGTGTTCAAGAGGAAGTTGCTGCTGCATGGGCAGCCGCGGGTGTGCCAGTTTTCGCTTTGTTTTCTTTGCCGCCATCGAAGGAAGATGAATTGCCTAACGAATAGTCTAGGCCTCATGGTGATTCTGACAAGAAGCTGGCTCAAATTTGTTTTTCAAATAACATAACCTGAAGAAGGATAGTTACTTGCGGTTTAGAGTTTTTTTGGAAACGCGACGATGTGGCGCATATTTTTAAGCGATTCACGAGGACTCAAAGCGTTTTCCAGAGCCAGTGGCACAGTTGGCGGCCGCCGTGCACGCCAGAGATTTACCGAACCCGCGAATGTGACTATAGTGCGTGCGGGACAGGCTCAAATTGCGCCGACCGCTGGACTCTAAACGCCGCTCCATTTCCCATGACTCCGTTTCTTCGAAAACTCCTGGGCCTGAACTGGCTCCTGCTGGTAAACATGTTGGCCCTGGCGATCTTTGGCGTCATCGCCGTCTACAGCGCGACTTATATGCGGGATAACGTCGCCGCGGAGTTCTGGCGGAAGCAGGCCAACTGGGTCGCGGTTGGCTTCATGGCCTTCGTGATCACAAGCCTGATCGATTACCGTTGGATCAAATGGGGCGCGCTGCCGATGTATCTGGCCGGCCTTGTTTTCCTCATCCTGACGCGATTTATCGGGACAAAGGTTTACGGCGCGCGCAGCTGGCTCCATCTCGGACCTATTAATTTCCAGCCTGCGCAGTTGGCTATCATCGCTGGGATCATGGTCCTGGCGTTGTTCTTGAGCCAGTTCAAGGACATGCATCCGATGTTGCGGCTGGCCCTGTGCGGCGCGATCGTGGGCGCGCCTTGTCTTCTGATTCTTATCCAACCGGATCTCGGGATGGTGATCATCTGGGGACCGGTGTTGATGGCGTTGCTCTTCGTCGCCGGGATTCCGTTGCGTTATCTGATCTGCATTGTCCTCGCGATGGTCGCGTTCATGCCGATCGCGATCAATCTGGGCCTGAAGCCGTATCAGAAAGAGCGCATCACGGCCTTCATTAATCCGGACATCGACCCGCAAGGCTCCGCCTGGGCGATCAACCAATCCATGATCGCAATCGGCTCCGGTGGCTGGTCGGGCAAAGGCTTTAAAGCGCCGAACACCCAGATCGAGCTCGGCTTCCTCCCGGCGACCGCGGTGCACAATGATTACATCTTCTCCGCCATCGGCGAGCAGTGGGGCTTCGTCGGCGGAGCGTTTCTGCTCGGTGCGTTTGCGTTGCTTTTGCTGACGTGCCTTTTCGTCGCTTTTTTTGCGGGGGACCAATTTGGGTTGCTGCTGACCGTTGGGATTACTGCCCTCATTTTTACCCACATTTTCCAAAATGTTGGCATGACCATTTCAATGCTTCCCATCACCGGTGTGCCGCTGCCGCTTATCAGCTATAGCGGTTCGTTTGTGCTCATGATCATGTTCGGCCTTGGGATCGTGAACAGCGTCTGGGTGCATCGAAAAGAGACCGTCCTTTAGGGATTTTTTGACCGCTGATAACGCAGATGGGAGAAGAGGCATTGGTAAAATTCTTGTCTGAGAAATCCGCGTGATCTGCGGTTAAATTTCCTCATCCGCATGGAAAGTGAATACAAGGTAAAGCTCGAAATTTTCGAGGGCCCGCTCGACCTCTTGCTTTATCTGATCAAAAAGGACGAGCTCGATATCTACGAGATTTCGCTCGAGCGGATCACGCGGCAATACCTGGAATATCTCCAGGCCTTTAAAGAGCTGAACATCGATGTCGCGGGCGAATTCGTAGTCATGGCGGCGAACCTGATTTACCTGAAAAGCCGCAGCCTGCTCCCCGTCGAGCAACAGCCGCCGGAAGAGGACGTCGAGGAAGATGATCCGCGCTGGGACTTGATCCGGCAGCTCATCGAATACAAAAAATTCAAGGAAGCCGCGGCGCAATTGCAGGTGCGCCAGCTCGAGCAAGAACGCATTTTCGTCCGTGAACCGAATGGAATGGAGCAAGTCCTCGCCGGCCCTCTCCGCCTCGGCGAGGTCGGCATTTTTCAATTGATCAACGCCTTCCAGGCGGTGCTGAAACGCATCGATGCCCGTGAGAGTCTGCAGGAAATTTTTGGCGAGCATTACACCGTGTCGGATAAGATCGAGTGGATCTTGCAGCGCGTCGGCGATGGCGTGCCGCTGCGTTTCTCGGAACTTTTTGCGTCAATGGCATCGCGCGTGGAGATCGTGGTCACGTTTCTCGCGTTGCTAGAGTTGATCCGTTTGCGCCAGGTCAGCGCCCGACAGGCGGATTCGTTTGACGAAATAGAGATCGCTGCCGCGACTGCCTAACGATGCCGCGGGTTCTCATTGCCGGTTGTGGCTACGTCGGTCTGGCGACCGCCGAATTGTTCCACCGGGACGGGTGGGATGTCGAAGGATGGACAGGTTTAGCTGAATCGGCGGAGGCGTTGGCAGCGCAGCCGTTTCCGGTCCGCGCAGTGGACCTCACGGCCCGGTCGGCTGTCGAGCGGCATGCGAGCGAATTTGAAGCCGTCATTCAAAGCGCCAGTTCGCGCGGCGGTGGCGCGGATGCTTATCGCAAGATCTACCTCGAGAGCGCGCAGCATCTCCGCGCGGTTTTTCCCGAGGCGCTGCATCTGTTCACCAGCAGCACCAGCGTCTACGCGCAGAGCGACGGCGAATGGGTCACGGAGGAAAGCCCGGCCGAGCCCGAGCGCGAAACTGGCCGTGTTCTGCGGGCCACGGAAGAGTTCGTTCTCGAAGGCGGCGGAATTGTGGCTCGCCTCGCCGGGATCTACGGTCCCAGCCGTTCGGCCTTGCTACGGAAATTTCTCGAGGGTACCGCGGTGATCGATCCAAACGCGGATCGCTTCGTAAATCAGATTCATCGCGACGACCTCGCAGCCGGCCTTGTTCTCCTAGCGCGAAAACACTTAGGCGAGCCGCCAGTCAACGACTCGCGCGACCGGCGAATCTTCAATGTCGCCGATAACCACCCGACCTCCCTTCGCCAATGCTACGAGTGGCTCGCGCAGCGACTCGAACGGCCGCTGCCGCCAAAGCAAACGTCGGTGGAAGAACGCCGCCGCGGAAACAGCAACAAACGCGTCAGCAGCGCCCGATTGCAGGCGCTCGGCTGGGAGCCTCGTTATCCCACGTTCGAAATCGCAATGAACCAAAGCATTCTCCCAGCGAAATCGTGAGCGCTCGCTCCCGCGCAGTCTGCCTTTTCGGGTATGGAAGCTGCTCGGAGAGTGGTGATGCGTCAGATTAGACTTACCGGCCGAGAAGTGACGGTCGTCCGCGCCATTGGCTTCGCGGAAGCAATTCCCGGAGCGGAGATTCAGGACGGTACTCGCATGGAGCCACAGGATGTCACTGACACTCTGAACAGCTTGATGTCGGCCGGCTTCGTCGAAAGTGAGCCTTTTTTCGACCAAGTGGAACTGGCTGCGATGCCGGAGACCAACTTCGAGGTCAATCCCAGCTACGTGCACGAAATCAAACTTGCTTGCCGCCGGACTTAGCTCACGGCCGGCGCGCGCGCCGAGTCGGCCGCGTTCTCGTTCAAAGAGGAGCGCCCGCCGAAAAGCTGTCGGATCACTTCCTCCACCGGAACTTCTTGCACATTAATGTCGGTAACCTGGCAATCCGCCAGGACCCGCCGGCACGTTTCCGTTACCTTGGCGCGTTCCACCTTTAGCTGCACCGAGATCGGAGTCTGCTCCACCACCTCGCCGAAGGCGCTAAAATCACGCTCAGCCGGATCGGCGAAAGTCAGGCTGAGTACCTTCGACCCGGAGAATCGATCGATGATTTCATCCAACGGCCCATCGAAGAAAATCTTGCCGTGGTCGATCACGATCACGCGTTCGCAGAGCTCCTCGATATCCTGCATGTAATGACTTGTGAGCATGGTCACGATCTTGTGTTCACGATTGTAGGCTCGAAGAAATTCGCGCACGCGTTTCTGGCTTACGACGTCGAGCCCGATGGTGGGCTCATCGAGAAAGAGGACGCGGGGTTCATGGATCAGCGCGGAGATCAGCTCCATCTTCATCCGCTCGCCTAACGAGAGCTCGCGCACCATCACGTTCATTTTGTCTTCCACCTCAAGCAGTTCGCTCAAGCCGCCCACCACTTTTTTGAAACGCGCGCGATCGATTCCATAGATAGCGCGGTTGAGCTCCAGCGACTCCTGCGCGGGGAGGTCCCACCAAAGAGCGTTTTTCTGGCCCATCAGGAGCGCGAATTGCCGCTTCATTTCGTTCCGCCGCTCCCACGGCACGAACCCGAGTACACGTGCTTCACCCGCGGTCGGATTGAGCAGACCGGAGAGCATCTTTAGCACGGTAGTCTTGCCCGCGCCGTTCGGACCGAGGAAGCCTACCAGCTCGCCCTCTTCGATCGTGAAAGAGATATCATCCGCCGCGCGGGTCTCGTCGTACTTACGACGAAACAGCCCCTTGAGAGAGCCGCGAAGTCCGCTTTCCTTTTTATAAGTGCGGTAAACCTTCGTGAGACCGCGCGTCTCGATCACGCTCATCGTTTGGACGATGAAGTCACAGCCGGCGCCGGGCTAGGCCGCGCTCGGTTGGGTCTGGCGCGGCTTTTTTTGTAGGAGCGGCAGCACTTTTTCGACCAAGGCTTCGGCTGTGAGGCCGTGCTTTTTGCGCAGGATCGGGATCGTGCCGTGCTCAATGAATTGGTCGGGCCAGCCAATCCGCACCATCGGCGTGTGAATGCCTTGCGAGTAGAGATGCTCCATCACACCGCAGCCGAAACCGTTGTGCAGGACGTGGTCTTCGAGGGTGCATAGCACCTGCGTCCCGCGCGCGAAGAATTCCAGCGTGCCGGTATCCATCGGCTTGATCCAGCGCGGGTTGATTAAGGCCACCGAGTAGCCCTGCTCTTCCAACATGCGCGCCGCTTCCTGGCCGACCTCAAACATGTTGCCGAGACCGAAAATGGCGACATCGCGGCCGTGTTGCACGACTTCTGCCTTGCCGATCTCCAGCAACCTCGGCGCGGCTTTCGGTTGCGCGCCCGTGCCGGCCCCGCGCGGATAGCGCACCGCGATCGGGCCGGAATTGTGGTTCGCCATGGTCCAAAGCATGTCGACGAATTCATCTTCATCCTTCGGCTGCATATGCACGATGTTCGGCACGTGCCGCAGGTACCCGATGTCGAATAAGCCGTGATGCGTCGGACCGTCATCGCCGCTCAAGCCCGCACGATCCATGCAGAGCGCCACGTTTAGATTCTGCAGCGCAATGTCATGAATGATCATGTCGTAAGCGCGCTGCATAAAGGTCGAGTAAATCGTGAGAAAT
>JBDUAH010000016.1:0-18387 GCA_040004745.1 Chthoniobacterales bacterium
CCCAGCCGCGTAAGACCGCCGCCAACTGCGCCGAGGCCACCAGTGTCGCCTCAAACCGGTTATACAAAGTGCGGACGTAGGCTTCAGCGCCCCGCATCGCCAGAGCGTGGCCTTTTGTCCCAAGCCACCGCGCCGGTTCGCGCAAATAAGCGTCCGGAAAATTGGAATGATAATACGCCACGACCGGGATGCGCTGTCGTTCGCCAATCTGTGCGGCCCACCAGCCGAGTTGATACGGATCGCTCGTTTCGATGATGTCCGGTCGTTCGCGGGCGATTACTTGTTCGATCGCTGCACGGTCTAACAACACCCGGTATAGAGTCTTCCGCGAGACTATCGGTGCGCGAATCGAGTAAATGCGATGGCGTTTCCCGGCTGTCACCTCCGTCCGCGCGCCAGGGACGATCAGCACATGCTCATCGTCTGGCTGCGCGTTCTCGATGTGGGTGATCTTCTCGTGCAGGTAACGCTTCACTCCCCCGCTGCGCGGCGAGTAGAACTGCGTGAGGTCGCAAATCTTCACGCGCTCAAAATGGCGACCGGCGCGTCGCCGATTCGTTAGGCATTATGGTCGCTCAAATAGCGCTCGGCTTCGATCGCCGCGGCGCAACCGGAGCCGGCCGCGGTGATGGCCTGCCGGTAAATCCGATCCGCCACATCGCCCGCGATGAAGACGCCAGGATGTTTGCTCTCCGCCAGATGGCGCGCCAGCAGATAACCATCCGGATCCGTCTCCAGTTTTCCCTGGAAAGCTTTCGTATTCGGGTCATGACCGATCGCGACAAAGACGCACGCCACTGGCAGGACGCGCTCCTCGTGCGTCTCCACATGTCGCAGTTTCACGGCCTGCATTTCGCCCTTCTCATCCGCCATGTATTCCGTGATCACCGTGTTCCAGATCGGCTCGATTTTTTCGCAAGCCAGCACCCGATCCGCCATGATCTTCGAGGCCCGCAACTGATCGCGCCGATGGATTAGATAGACCTTGGAAGCGAAGCGAGTAAGGAAAAGCGCTTCCTCCGCCGCGGAATCGCCCCCGCCCGCCACGCAGACCGGCACATCCCGATAGAACGCTCCATCGCACGTCGCGCAACTCGTTAGGCCATGACCGATTAGCTTCTCTTCGTTCTCCAAACCGAGGTAACGCGCCGAGGCTCCGCTCGCGATGATCAAAGCCTGCGTCTCCATCCATTCATCATCGACCTGGAGCCGGATCACCCCGTCGCCCAGTTCCAGACCGGTTGCTTCCGCATACGAAAAGCGCGCCCCAAATTTCTCCGCCTGCGCATGCATGTTCATTATGAGCTGCGGGCCATCAATACCCTCGGGGAACCCAGGGAAATTTTCCACCATCGTCGTCGTCGCGAGTTGTCCGCCGGGATGGCTTCCCTCCAGCACGAGCGGGCTCAAATTGGCGCGTGCCGCATAAATAGCGGCCGTCAGGCCCGAGCATCCGCTCCCGACGATGATCACTTTTTCCATGGCCGGGAAGCGTAGCATGGAGCGCCCGGAACCGAAAACGCCGCCCCTTCCAATTCGTCGCGCCGCCGTTAGCTTCGCCGATGCCTGAGCTGGCGGAGGTCGAATACTATCGCAAACAATGGGACAGCGGGCTCCGTGCTCTCATCGTCGCGGTGCAGTTGCACGACAAGAAGCGCATCTTCCGTGGGTCGGATCCGCCCGAAATCAAACGCCGCCTAACAGGCACGCGCTTGCTGCGCTCCACCGCGCGTGGCAAGCAGATGCTCTTCGAATTTTCCGGCGATAACTGGATCGGAATTCACCTCGGGATGAGTGGGACGCTGCGCACGGAACCCGCCGGATTCCTTCCCGAAAAACACGATCATCTGGTTCTGGAGCAAGCCAAACGTTCGCTCGTCTTCCGCGATCCGAGGCTCTTCGGTCGAGTGAAGTTTCATCACAGCAAAAGGGCACCTGCGTGGTGGGCCGACGCGCCGCCGGACATCGTTTCGAAAGAATTCTCTTCCGGATACGTCGCGGATTTTCTGCACCGACATGGACGCGCTCCGATTAAAGCCGCCTTGCTCATGCAATCCGGTTTCCCCGGTATCGGCAACTGGATGGCCGACGAAATCCTGTGGCGCGCCCTCATCGCGCCCGCGAAGAAAAGCGGCTCGCTCACCGGTAAACAGCGGACGGCCCTTCTGCGTGCCACGCGGTTCGTCGCGCGGGAATCGCTCCGCATCATTGGCCACGATTACGCCGATCCGCCTAAGACGTGGCTCTTTCACGAGCGCTGGAAAAAAGGCGGCACCTGCCCGCGTCACGGCAGCCCATTAAAGCGCGCCACCATCGGCGGACGGACGACCGCCTGGTGTCCGCGCTGCCAGAAATCTGCGTAGCCCACACGCCTGCGGGCGCGCCGACTATTTTCCCATCGCAACACGCAGAAGGGTGGCCACGATCCGGGTGCCCGCGACGAAAGTTCCGCGCAGCGTGCCGGAAACCTTCGATTCACCGCCCGTGCGGCAACGGTGATTCACCGGAACTTCCAGGATGCGGAGTCCTGCACGGCCGGCGCGCATCTGCATCTCAAGATTCCAACCGTAGGTTTCCTCCATCATTCCGAGCCGCTCGAACGCGTCGCGGCGGATGGCGCGGAACGGACACATGTCCGTATATTTGACGCCGTAGAGCGGACGAATGAGCCAGCCAGCCAGATAACCAGCGAAGACTTGCTGCGCGTTCATGCTGCCGGGTTCGCGCTCGCCGCGCGTGCGCGAGCCGATGACGAAATCCTGTTTGCGATCGATGATGGGATCAACCAGACGCGGCATCAACTCGGCGCAATCGCTCCCATCGCCATCGAGAAAGACAAGCACTTCGCAATCAGGTGCGATCGCTTTGACGCCAGCCCCGCAGGCGCGCCCGTAACCACGCGGCGCCGACACGACTCTCGCGCCGGCCGCGCGCGCACGTTCCGCCGTGCGATCAGTGCTCTCGTTATCCACCACGATCACTTCGCGCGGGATATTCGTGGCCAGGACCGCCTGGACCACATCCGCGATCGGCTCTTCTTCGTTTAGGGCTGGGATGATGACCGAGACATTCATCACTTTCCGACGCGGTGAACGATGCCCTTTTCGCGGAGAATGTTGGCGGCTTCGCTAAAGTAATCTTTCACGTCGCCTTGGGTGCGGATCCAATCGAGGTACCGCCCGATGCCCGTCGCGAGATCGACCTGTGGCTCGTAGCCAGCGGCGCGAATGCGTTCGGTCCCACTCGTTAGGTGACGCATCTCTCCGGGACGGAATTCGCCTTTGGTTTCCACGGGAATGTGAATGTCGAGCGCGTCGGCTATTTTTTCCGCCACTTCGCGGATCGTGACGCCTTTCCCGCTGCCGACGTTCACCGGCAGACCGTCGAGTCTGTCGGTGGTGGCAGCGAGTAGATTGGCGCGGGCGATGTCTTCCACGAAGGAAAAATCGCGCGTTTGCTGGCCGTCTTCGTAAACGACGGGCGGCAGATCATTCAGCAGTCGCGTGCAGAAGATTGCGATCACGCCGGTGTAAGGATTGAAGATGGATTGGCGCGGACCGTAGGTGCAGGAGTAGCGCAACGCGACGGTCGGGATGCCAGCTTGTTTGCCCCAAAGGAGGACGAGCTTTTCCTGGTCGACTTTCGTTAGACCGTAAACCGTTTCACCGCCAACGGGAGCTTCTTCCGGCGTAGGCGCTGAAGTGGTGGGCGCATCACAAAGCGGGCAATGCACTGACCAATCCCCGGTGCGCAACTGCTCGATCGGACGCACATTTGGAAAGACGAGACCGTGCTGTGGACATTGAGCTGCACCTTCGCTGTAGACCGCCTGCGACGAAGCGACGATGACTTTTTTTACCGGCAGTTTTTCTTCGCGAATGACTTCAAGCATCTGCGCGGTGCCGAAGCTGTTAACGTGGACATATTTTGCGATCTCCGGCATGTAGCCGCCGTAGGCCGCTTCGTGGAAGACCACGTCAATTTCATCGAGCGCGGTCGTAATCGCGAGGCGATCACGGATGTCTCCTTGTACAAATTCGGCGGAATCATTGATCCACGCGGGCCGGCCATTCTTGTGCGTGTTCGGTTCAAGATTATCGAAAATGCGGACGCTCCACCCTTCGTGGATGAGCAGGTCCACAATGTGCGAACCGATCAAGCCGGCGCCGCCAGTGACCAGCGCGCGTTTACTCTTCGTTGTGTTCATTTCGCTACGTCGGTTGGCCAGATGCGCTCCCGACCCTCGCGCGCGATCAACTGCTCGAGAAAGCCTTTCGTTTCAGGCGCAGCGTAGCCAGCGGACGACGGACCTTCAGGGTCGCCTAACAACTCGTTGCACAACCGTCGCAGCGTCGCGCGATCGTCCACATCAAACCAGGTGGGCAGGAACTCCATCGGGAGGCCGCTCTCTTTCGCGCGCTGGACCGTCTGTTCCAAGACGCGCTCGGTGCTCCATCCTATTTCTTCGAACACGCGGAGGTGCATGCGATTGAGCCCGATCAGGTAGTAGCCGCCATCATCGGATGGGCCGAGCACGCTGGTCGGTTCCGAACGCGCGAGTTTTTGCACTGCCAGGGTGTAGGCGGCGAGCGGGACCGTGGGGCTATCGGAATCGATCAGGCAGAGAGAATTGAAGCCGAGTGCGAAGATATCCTTGGCCGCGGCGATCAGGCGTTCGCCAAATGCGTCGCCGCGCTGGAGGACGAGATCGAACTGTTTCGGAAGAATCTCCGCGAACGCACCCTCCGATCCTTCCGGTGTAAAAACGCCGATTCCCTGCGCGCCGCCTTTGGCCACGGTTTGCATGATCGCGGCCGTCGTGTCGCGCAGAAAACAGACGTTCAGCGCCGCTGCTTCTTCGGGAGTGAGCGGCGGAGTGAGCCGAGTTTTGACCTTACCCGCCCGTGGCGCCTTGGTCATGACCGCGAGAGCGCAGAGCCCGGGCGGAACTTTGTCCCCACGCTCTGGATTCAGAATCTTATGCGCGGCAGTCATGAGCCGTGCTGTCTGCGTTTGAAGGCCAGAAACGTCAACTTTTTTCGCAGAGCGCGTACTGGTAGCGACCGTCCTGCCACGTCCGCATTTTTCGCCACGGTTGCGTGGCAAATAGTTTCCCGAATTCCGGGCCTGAAAGCACGGTTGCCTTACGCGGTTCGCGACATCCGTTGTTCATTGCGGTGACGCCAGCGAGGAGCCACATCGCGAACAGCGGCAGCGACGCCCAGACGGCGTAGCGCGGTTCCGCGATGAAACAGCGGCCGCCCGGGCGGAGAACGCGATACATCTCGCTAATCGCGCGTTCCCGCTTCGGCAGCACGGTGAAAAGACGAGCTGCGATCAGAGCATCGAAAGTGGCCTCCGGATGCGAGAGCTCCAGGACATTGTCTTCTTCAAAACTGCAATTCCTCAAGCCAGCCTGGGCCGCCTTGCCTCGAGCGCAGTCCAGTTGGCGAACTGAGCAATCGACCCCAAGAACGGAAATCTGAGGAAAGAGTGCGGCCAATTGGCAGGAGTAGAATCCCGGGCCGCAGCCCAATTCCAGCAGGCTTGTGCCGCTCGACGGCTTCCCTTTCGGCCACAGGGAGTTGGCGATCCGTTTGGTGTCATCGCGAAAAAGCCGCTCGCGGAAAAAGACATAGAGCCATGCGAAACGCTCGAAGAGACTGTCTTCATCAGCCGCCATGTATTTGGGCCGTTGGCGCGTTTCCGGCGGACGAGGAACCTCCAAGGTGACCGACGGCGCGGAGACTAAGGTTGGTTCAGATTGAAGCGTTTGGCTCATACCGGGGAAATGGGAGTCCTAGAATTGGTGGGATATTGCAAAAGATCGCTGCGGGTCGCGTAGTTTTTCACACCGGTCTGAGATTATATTTTCTTAACCGAACTTATCTCTTCATCTTAATCGGGCCAATAACCCCGAAAAAGCGTCCATTTTGCCAATGAACGAGGCCTTAGAAATGGATGTGGATAAAGCAATCATGAGCGCGTGTAAGAAACCCCTGGATTGGAAAAGACGAAACCTATTCGATCTTATTCGAAGTTGTTCATTTCTTATTCCGGATGGGAGAGGGATAAATTGCCTTCGTAGTTTTTCAATCATGTTATCGATCACAGCGGCAGCCTCGACAGGAACTTTACGGGCGGAGGAGCCTAGCCTCCTGCAGATTCAGCAAATCCTGGTGGGGAAAAAGATGGTGGATCTGACGCACGCGTTTGAACCAGGGATTCCACATTGGCCGGGGTTTCCGGATGAAAAAAGAGAGGTCGCTTACTGGTATGAGAAAGGGCGAGGATCGAAGGGCGCCGGATTTTTTACCGAGGTGTATTCGCATGTGGGGCAATGGGGGACGCATGTCGATCCGCCGGCGCATTTCGTGAAGGGATTGCGAACAGTGGATCAGATCGCGCTCACGGAGATGGTTTTGCCGCTGGTCGTGATCGATGTGCATAAAGAGGCGGCTGAGAACGCCGACTACACCCTCACCCTAGAGCGGGTGAAAAAGTGGGAAGCGGACCACGGGCCGATACCGGAAAAATCGTTCGTCGCACTGCGGACGGATTGGTCGAAACGCTGGCCGGATGCGGCCAAGATGGAGAACAAGGATGACGCCGGCGTGGCGCACTTCCCCGGTTGGAGCAAAGAAGCGCTGCATTACCTCTATGAGGTGCGCAAAATTACCGCCAGCGGGCACGAGACGACGGATACCGATCCAGGACTCGCGACTTCCAAGGGCGACTATGCGCTGGAGACTTATGTGCTGGGGACGAACCATTATCAGATCGAGCTGCTGACGAATCTGGATCAGGTGTCGGAAACGGGAGCGATCGTGATCGCGAGTTTTCCGAAGCCGAAAGGTGGTTCGGGATTTCCGGCCCGCGTTTTCGCGATTGTACCGGACGGGAACGAGTAATTAGGCAACGGCGACAGAGCGCCGTCATTTTGGGCGCGCGTTTAGGATCGACAAAATACCGCGGCCGTTAACGATGGCGCGGTCGCAGAAATTAATCGGCGACGCTCCCAGAATCAAAAAAACTCATGATCACAAAAAACATCGGAATGCTCTTGCTGGCGATCTACCTCATCCTGATCGGAATCATGTCCATCGTCCCGCTTGGCATTCCCGCAATCGTGACCGGTATCCTGGCCCTCGTGGCCGGGATTATGATCCTGCTCGGGAAATAGCGATCCTCAGGCTAGCAGGCCTGATATTTCCAATTGCGAGATTTGCCCTCCGCCAGCCACTCCAGAGTGGTGGCGAGGCGCTTCTCCCGCGTTTCGTCGCGCTTCGCTTCAGTCAGCCACCCGACGTATTCTTTGCGGCAACTTTTGCTCAATTTCTCGAAGGTCTCCCGCGCCTTGCGATTGTTCCGCAGCGCAGCGATGAGGTAATCGGGAACGACGACTTCCTCTGGTTCCTTCTTGGTCGCTGAACGGCCGGGCGCTTTCACGCCGGCGTCGTTCAGTGCAGCCGCCTTCCGCACGTAACCCAGGAGAACTTTCTCGGATGGCAAATCGGAAAGCGTCGTGATTTTTCCGAAGTGCCCCATCGCTTCGCGTTCCGTGGCGGAATCTTCCGGGAAGATCAGCGCTGCCTTCCAAAGCCCGAAGGAACAATGCGCCTTAAACGCCGCCATCCCGCACATCATCCCTTTGTAGTCGAAGTGTGGCATACTCCACTTTAGCGTCTCTTCGACCTTCGGGCAGCCAGCGTGCACGACCTTGCGCAAATGCTTGAGAATCGGCTGCGCGAACGGAGCCGCTTTCGCGATATAGGCGTCAATCCGCGGATCCTTGCTGGGCATCCGATGGAGGGTAGCGAGCGCGCGGGGAACTGTCGAGCGCCGCGCTGCGTCCCAATCCCGCACCCAGTCCGGATCTTGAGCTTGGGGCCAGTTCGTCGCGACGCAGAGGGGGGCAAAAACCAAGCGCTCGTCCGCAGAGCTATTTCCGTGACTCCTTTTTAGCCTTCTTTTGCACTCCTTCTTCTTCGGGAGCGAAGCGGAATATTTCCGGATCAATAGGTTGGCCAAGCACGATCTCGCGATGGGTTTCCTCGAGATCGTGGTCCGAATAAGTGGCCATGATTTTGTGGACCAGATGGTCCTCTCTCCCAATCCAGACGCGGTAACTATCGCCCGACCAGTCGCCGCTCATTTGGTAGCACGCAACCCCTTCCAACTCTTCCACGCCGACCAACTTCGGCCCTGTCAATTCCTGCAAACGCCGACGCGCGCCGTAGCTCTCTTTGAGCAACGTGGGAATGTGATACGCGTAGGTGCCGAACATGCCCGAGCCGGCGAGCTGCATTTTGGCGACAGTCGAGACGGGTTTGTCGGTTGCCCAGCGCCGGATCGTGGTGCCGTCCGTCCATAAGACTTCGCGACGCGCGGTGGTGCTATTAGGACTCTTCGATTCCGCATCCACCCGAAAGCTCGACGGTCGAACGAACCAAATTCGGAACGTGACCGAGAGGCGCTCGCTGCCATCGCGGTTGTGATAGACCGCGGAACTCACGTCGGAATACGAGTCAGCAGCGGCGTACGTCTTCGCCATTTCCTGCAGGAGCGCAGCGGCATCGGGCGCTTCCACGGCGACCTCTTGTCCTAACGCGTCACCCACAAAAAAGATGACCGCGAAGAACGGCAAAAGAAGACGCGTGGACTGTTTCATAAGCCAATGGACAAACTGCAGGGCTTCATGCCCGACCCCGCTCTTACCGGACCAACGCGTCAACCGCCTGTCAAACCAGACTGCGCCACCAGGCGCTTGGGCGCGATTCGGCACCAGGCGGTCGTAAGCGCGGCGCGCAACGTCGCCGGATTTACCGCGTGCAGATGCACTTGGGTGTGGCCCTTCCGGCCCCAACCGCCTTTCGCTGACGTAAAGGCGTCGGGGCTGCTGTCCATGAATTCGGCTTGTTGGATCGGCGTCAGGAGCACCGCACCCCACTCGCCATCTGGCCAAAGCGTGGCGAAGATTTTCCCACGCACCCGGAAATCCGGATGCTCCATGTGCGCACCTTCGGTTGCCTCCGGAAAACTCAGGGCGATCGCGCGAAACTCGTTAGGCGTCATGGCTCATGGTCGGGTAATGGGTTGCATCGTTAGGCAAACGGTTTTCCTCCGGCGAGTTTCTTGATGGCATCCAAGTAGTGTTTGAAGGAGTCAGTGGGCTCCGGCTTGTCATTGGGTTTTCCGTCGCGATCCGGATAATTGTTACTGCCCTGCGTTTTGATGGATCGATCTTCGAATGCGATGTCGAGCGACCACTGGGTGCCGTCCGTTACGCCATTTGTTGGGTAGGATTCCCGCCAATGCCAGACCCGCAGGCCGTCCAACGCCTGCCGGAACTCGCGCCATTGCGCCGGCGTTGGATTGATAGTTGAGCTTTTTTCGTTGCTCCGTCCTCGGCCCGAAACGGTGTAGACGAGCGCACCGCTCTGGAGCTGCACTTGGTAAGACGCGCCCATGAATCCACCGATGGTTGCGCTGAACCGTTGCGGGATGGCAAAAGGCTCTGGCGCTGATATCGCCGCGCTGTCCGCGAACAGCAGGAGGGTTAGCGCTCGAGTGATTGAATGCAGGGCTCTCACAGGCTTGGTTCGTTGCTCTTACGTGGCCGCGGTGATCGGGCGATTTTCAGGCCAAAGATTCGGTCGAGGACAATGGGATAGGAACAAAGGATGACCGGCGAGTGCAGGTTCGGCAATTCGGAAGCGTTGACCTGATGGCGGGCTGACGTTAATGCCTTCGCTCGTGGATTTGCTCGATGAACTTCAGACGCGACTGGTCTGTGGCGATGGCGCGGTCGGAACGCTCCTGCTGGAGCGAGGTGTGCCGCTGGAGCGTTGCTTCGAAGAGTTGGCCGTGAGCGAGCCGGCGACGATGCGCGGTATTCACGAAGAATACATCGCGGCCGGCGCGCGCGTGATCGAGACGAACACGTTCGGCGCGAATGCCGTGCGATTGGAGCGGTTTGGATTCGAAGATCGCGTGCTGGAGATCAATCGCGCTGCGGCTGCCGTGGCTCGGGAAGCGGCTGCCGGGAAAGATGTGACCGTGGCGGGCAGTATAGGGCCGCTTGGCATCAGCGCGGAGGAGGCGTCGTCGCGGGGGATTGATCGGGCGGGATGTTTTCGCGATCAGATCACAGGGCTACTCGACGGCGGCGCGGAACTAATCTTTTTCGAGACGTTCATGGATTACGAAGAGGTGGCGCTGGCTTTTGCGACGCTGCAGTCGGTGGGTAACGCGCTGGCTATTTGTTCTTTCGCCTGCGCTGCGGAAGGAAGACTTTCGACGGGAATGCCTGTGGTGGAGGCGTTCGAGAAGTTGCGCGCGTCGGGCGCTAAGATCGTGGGTGTCAATTGCATGAACGGGCCGCACGGTATGGTGCAATTGTTGGAGCGCGTGCCGGCTGGTTTTCTGCTCGCGGCTTACGCGAATGCGGGATACCCGAAGTATCACGAGGGGCGCTTCATTTATCACACGGCGCCGGATTACTTCGCGCAGTCGGCGCGGGAGATGGTGGCGCAAGGGGCGCGTTTGATTGGCGGATGTTGCGGGACGAATCCGACGCATGTCCGCGCGATCGCGGATGCGATTGCGGATTTGCATCCGGTCACAAGCAAGACCGTGCGGGTAATGGCGGAGCCGTTGCCGGTGCGAAAGGCGGTTCACGAAGCGACCGCGGAGGCGAGCCTGGTGGAGCGTGTCACGCGGGGCGAGCGAGTGATTATCTGCGAGTTGGATCCGCCTAAGACATTGGCGTTGGAGAAGTTTTTCAGGGGCGCGGCAGCGCTGGTGGCGGCAGGCGTGGACGCGATCACGCTGGCGGATAATTCGCTGGCCATCCTGCGGGTGAGCAATCTGGCGATGGGCGCGATGCTGAAGGAGCGGATGGGCATTACGCCGCTCCTCCACATGAGCTGTCGCGACCGCAACGTGTTGGGATTGCAAAGCGAATTGATGGGCATGGCGGCACTGGGAATGCGGCACGTGCTGCCACTAACCGGCGACCCGGCGCGCGTGGGTGATCATCCAGGAGCAGCTTCGGTTTATGATGTGAATTCGGTCGAGCTAATCGGGATTATCAAGCGGTTGAACGAGGGTTTTAGCCAGGCGGGGAAGTCGATCAAAGCGGCGACCGATTTTGTTATCGGCTGCACTTTCAATCCGAACGCGCGCAACATGGAAGCGCAGGTGCAGCGACTGGAGCGGAAGGTCGCGGCCGGCGCGCAATATGCGATGACGCAGCCGGTCTTCGATGTGCGCTTGATCGACGAGACGAAGCGGCGGACGGCGCATCTGAATATTCCGATGTTCATGGGCGTCTGGCCGCTCTTGAGTGGCCGGCAGGCGGAGTTTTTGCACAACGAAGTGCCGGGGATCGTGGTGCCAGATAGCGTCCGTGCCGCCATGGCTGGCGCCGAAGGGCCGGAGGGGCGAGCTCGTGGTGTGGAACTGGCCAAGGAGATTGCGGCCGCTGCGTTGGAGCAATACGCGGGGCTTTACTTGATCACGCCGTTCTTGAATTACGAGACGACGGTGGAGCTGGCGGCATTTGCACGCGGGCGGTGACGTGACGAAGGTCGTGCGATGGTTGCCGTTCGCCGCGCGCTTCTCGTCCAGATCTCCGGTCTGGCGATCGTCGGCATCCTGCTCTTCACGCTCTCCCGATTCTTTCCCGTCGCCGACATACTGGCGACCGTGCAGGGGCATGTCATGCGCTGGGGGGTGTGGAGTGCGATCTGTTATCCCCTGCTCTATGCGTGTTGCAATGTGCTGCTGCTGCCGGGTGGATTTCTCAGCATCGGCGGCGGATTTTTCTTTGGTCTCTGGTGGGGCTTTCTGATCGTGCTGGTGGGGAATGTGGGGGGCGCGGCCATTTCATTTTACATCAGCCGGTGGATCGGCAATCGCTGGCTGCGGCCCCGATTGATGAAGAATGCGACGCTCGAGGCGCTGGAGCCTGCGGTCCGCCGGGAGGGGTGGAAAATTATCCTGCTCAGCCAGCTTCATCCGCTCTTTCCGACGAGCTTGCTGAACTATCTCTATGGGCTGACGCAGATTCGATTTCGAACCTGCATGCTCTGGGTGGCAATCGGGCAAGCTCCTGGATTATTTCTCTATGCGTATTTGGGAACGCTGGGTCAACTGGGGCTCCGACTGGTGCGGGGTGAGACGCATCCTCGTGGGATTGAGTATTTGATCTGGGGCGGAGGATTTGTGACGTCGGCGATTGTCCTTTTGCTCTTGGGCAGGATCGCGCTCCGGTTGTTGAAGGAGGCGGAGGAAGCGGCGGCCGCCCAGCAGATCACGAGCGAGCCAATCGTCCGACCCGTTCCTGAACCGGTGGCTCCGGGAGAGCTGATTGCTCAGAAATGATGTAATGAAAGACGTTGATGGAGAGGATAATGCAATTAGAGTTGCGCACGGCGTCCGTGAGGCGGCGCATGCGCCATATTCTCGTTTCTTCGTTGGCGCGGCCCTCCTTTCCGAAAGCGGTAAGGTTTACTCTGGATGCAATGTCGAGAACGTCTCATATGGGCTGACGATGTGTGCGGAACGGGTAGCGGTGGGATCGGCGGTCGCCGATGGATCTCGGGATTTCACCTTTCTAGCGCTCGTTTCCGATTCCAAAGAGCCGGTGGTTCCATGCGGCGCTTGTCGGCAAGTGTTGGCCGAGTTTAATCCAAATCTGCGGATCGTTAGCCAAAACCTCGAGGGGATGACGGCTGAATTTCGTTTAGACCAACTTTTACCGACGCCGTCTCAAGGAATTCTCGGATAGTTCCACGTAGAACAATGGGCGAGTCGAAGAAAGAATATGATGTCATCGTGGTCGGAAGTGGCCATGCTGGAATCGAAGCTGCCTTGGCATCGGCGCGCTTAGGGTGTGCGACTCTCCTGTTGACGCAAAATTTGGACACGGTCGGCCAAATGTCGTGTAATCCTGCCGTTGGCGGCCTGGCGAAGGGACATATTGTCCGGGAAATTGATGCTCTGGGCGGATTCATGGGTCGTAACGCTGATGCCACTGGGATCCAATTTAGAATGCTGAACCGTGCCAAGGGCGCCAGCGTCCGTGCGCCAAGGGCGCAGTGCGACAAGAAAGCATATCAGTTTCGTGCGAAAGCCTGCCTGGAGTCTGTTCCGGGGCTGGATTTAAAACAGGCGGGCGTCAAGAGCGTGGCGACCGTCGGCAATCGGGTTGCTGGCGTGCGCACGGACATTGGACAGGATTTTTCCGGTCGAGCGGTGGTCATCACCTCGGGAACTTTCCTTCGCGGGCTCCTGCACGTCGGCGAGCACACCAAGGCCGGCGGACGGATGGGGGACGCGGAGTCGGACCTCAGCAGTAGTCTGGCGGCCCTGGGATTCGAAGTTGGCAGATTCAAAACCGGAACGCCCTGCCGGCTCAACCGTAACTCGATTGATTTTAAGGAGTGCGAAATTCAATATGGAGACGAGCCGCCACCTCGATTCAGTTTCCTCCCGCTCGACTCGGCCAAGGCGACCGATATTTTTTCTCTTAACAGTTCTTCGTTCCATGTGGAACAAGTGCCGTGCTGGATCACGCACACAAACGATGCCACCCACCGCATTATTCGGGAAAATCTGCATCGATCCGCCTTATACGCGGGCCAGATTAAGGGAACGGGTCCGCGCTATTGCCCCTCGATCGAGGATAAGGTGGTCAAATTTGCAGACAAGGCCTCTCACCAGCTATTTTTGGAGCCAGAGGGCCTCCATACCGATGAGTTTTATGTCAACGGCGTTTCTACCAGCCTCCCGTATGAGGTGCAGTTGGATTTTATCCGGACCGTCCCCGGACTGCAAACCGCCGAAATTCTGCGCCCCGGATATGCGGTTGAATACGACTTCTTCCCCCCGACTCAGATCCGGCACACTTTAGAAACCAAGCGAGTGACGGGCCTTTACTTCGCCGGCCAAGTCAATGGAACGTCCGGATACGAGGAAGCGGCCGCGCAAGGTTTGGTGGCGGGCGCTAACGCGGCATTGGCGGTACGATCGCGTGACCCATTCTTGCTCTCCCGCGATTCTTCATACATCGGGGTTCTGATTGACGATCTAGTAACCAAGGGCACGGACGAGCCTTATCGAATGTTCACCAGTCGTTCCGAGAATCGGCTCTCTCTCCGCCAGGACACCGCGGATCAGCGTCTTACCCCGGGCGGTTACGAGGCGGGTTTGGTGGAGAGCGAGCGTTGGACGGCGTTCCGAGCGAAGCTGAAGACCATCGAACACGCGCGCAGCTTGGCGAAGACGATTCGAATGAATGGCTCCTCGCTGGAGTCGCTGATGAAGCGACCTGAATTCACCAGCGACTCAATCCCGGCGGAGGCCCGTTCTTTGATCGACAAGGAAATTTGGGAACTCGTGGAGATCGACCTCAAATACGACGGATATATTAAACGCCAGGCGAGCCAAAACCGACACATCGCATCGCGCGACCGGCAACCGATACCGGACGGACTGGACTTGAGTCAGATTCCCGGCTTGAAACCGGAGACGCGGCAAAAGCTAACGCGGAGCCGCCCGACCACTTTAGGTGACGCGCAACGTGTCAGCGGCGTTACCCCGGTAGACATCTCAATTATCTCCATCTGGCTTTCCAAGAACTGTTTAAATGAATCTAAGACGGCCGGTTCTGTGATGGATGTACGCTCATAGGTCTTTGGGAAGCCAATGGCATTTTTAGCCTTACTTGTGATTGTGGAAGCCTACTTACTGGGGTCAATTCCCTTTGGCCACATCGCAGGCCGGATGGCTGGAGTGGACGTTCGCCAGCACGGGAGTGGCAATATAGGCGCCACGAACGTCCTTCGCGTTTTGGGAAAACCGTGGGGATTTTCGGTCTTCTTTGCCGACGCATTCAAAGGATTCCTGGCCGTGCGATTAGCATATTTAATAGTGGCGACCCATC
Source organism: Chthoniobacterales bacterium (assembly GCA_040004745.1). Lineage (GTDB taxonomy): Bacteria > Verrucomicrobiota > Verrucomicrobiia > Chthoniobacterales > UBA10450 > JACCTI01. The sequence goes on from JBDUAH010000016.1 coordinate 14,951, forward strand.
CGGCGGCTGAAGCGTATCGAGATTTCTACGCCATCCTCGCCGCCGCGGCGTGTGTGGCCGGGCACTCGTTTCCGGTCTGGCTCAAGTTTAAAGGCGGAAAAGGTGTTGCCACTTCGCTCGGGGCATTACTAGGTGTCGTGCCGATCGCGGCCGCCGCTATCTTCGGCGTCTGGTTGATTGTGTTCAAAGTCACCCGCTACGTCTCTCTCGCATCCATTGTAGCCGCCCTTTCATTACCCCTCTTTGTGGCGATGCTAGGACGTGCGCCGGTGGTGCTATATTTCACGATCGCCATGACTTCTCTGGTCGTCTGGCGCCACAGATCAAATATCGCTCGCCTCTCGAAGGGGACGGAACCACGATTTACCCGCTCGTGAAATTTCATCGCACCGCAGTGTTAGGAGCAGGCAGTTGGGGAACAGCTCTGGCGAATCTCTGGGCGAAGGGCGGTAACCAAGTCTCACTTTGGGGTCACAATCCCGAACGCGCCGAGCGGCTTCGGTCGACGCGCGAGAGTAACTACCTCCCTGGGATTCAGCTTCCGTCGTCCGTTCACGTCACCAGCGACCTGGCAGACTGCGCCGATGCGGATCTCATCGTCGTGGTCACGCCATCTACGGCGGTGCGTTCAATTGCCGAGCAGCTTCGGCCTTTTGCCAGAAAGGATGCCGTTCTCTTGAGCTGCACCAAGGGAATCGAGCACGGCACCGGCTTGCGCATCACGGAGATTCTCAGTGCCACCTTGCCTGATCACACCGTCGCGGTCCTCTCGGGTCCGAACCTGGCCGTCGAAGTCTCACGCGATCTTCCCACGGCCACTGTTCTCGGTTGCGAAAAAGCCGAATGCGCCGAGGCGCTGCAGCAGTATCTAGGCAGCTCGCGTTTCCGCATCTATTCGAGCGACGAAACGGTCGGGATCGAGCTGGGCGGCGCGCTGAAGAACGTCTTCGCCATCCCCGCCGGCGTGAGTGACGGCCTCGGCTTAGGCGATAACTCAAAGTCCGCGCTCGTCACCCGCGCCCTTGCTGAAATGTTGCGACTCGGAACGGCGATGGGCGGAAACCCGCGGACGTTCTACGGTTTAAGCGGCGCTGGCGATTTGATTGCGACCTGCTTCAGCCAACACAGCCGCAATCGAAAGGTCGGGGAACAGCTCGGACGAGGGAAGACGCTCGATGAGATCACGTCATCCATGCAAATGGTGGCCGAGGGTATTCCCACCACCCGCAGCGCCTACGAGTGTGCGCAGCGACTCCAAGTGGAAACCCCGATTATCGATCAGGCGTATGCGGTCCTGCACGAAGGCAAGAATCCGCTGCAAGGTTTGCAGGAGTTGTTAAGCCGCGATCAGAAATCGGAGCGCCGCTGAGCGCAAGGACTCAACCGCCGTCGTCCAAGCCCTTCTGCGGCACGAGCGAACTTGCCGTTTGGCACACGCGGACGGGCGAGGGCGCGGCCTTCTTCCCCGCGATCAGGTCAGCCCGCGGCCAAATTACCGCGCCATGGCAACGGGTCGGGCGCATCGCGCTCCTCGGCACGACGACTGCAACTATTCGCGAAATTGCTGGATCACTTCGGGATAGAGCTCGCGTTCTGCAACCTGGATGCGGTTGTGCAGGCTTTCCGGCGTGTCGTTAGGCGAGATCGGCACTTCGCGTTGCGCAATGATCTCGCCGGTATCGACGCCTTCATCGACGTAATGGACGGTGCAGCCGGTGACGGTTTCCCCTGCGTCCAAAGCCTGCCGCCAGGCTTCCAATCCGGGAAACTTCGGGAGGAGCGACGGATGAATATTGAGCACGCGATGCGGGAAGGCGCTCAAGGTCGGCGTCTTCAGAATCCTCATGAAACCCGCCAAGACGACCAACTCTACCGCGGCCTCCCGCAGTATCGTAACGAGTTCCAATTCCGCCGCCGGGTCCAGCTTGGTGCGGAACTTCCCCGGTGGAAGAAAGGTGTTGGGCACCTCAAACTCTTTCGCGATGTCGAGGATGCCCGCGCCAAAGACATCCGCCACCACGACCCGTGCCTCCGCGCATAAAGTTCCGTCGTCGATGCGCTCCAGAATGGCGCGGCAATTACTCCCTTTGCCCGACCCTAAGATGCCGATTCCAATGGCAGCCATCGCTCACACTGTATCCATCCGCTCGATCAGGGAGGTCGTGGAGTAGCCGGATTCGAAGGGAATGATTTTGATTTCCGCACCCATTTCTTGCAAGATCGCGCGTTCTTCGGCCTCGAGCGTCTCCGGCTGGTAATCGCCGCCCTTTACATACACCGCCGGCCGGACCTGGCGCAGGAACTCCGTCGCGCGCACTTCCTGGAAGATGACCACGTAATCCACGGCCGCCAGCGCCGCCAATACCTCCGCGCGATCCTGCTCGCAATTTAGCGGGCGCCCTGGCCCTTTCAGAGCTTGCACGGAGGCATCTCCATTCACGCCCACGGCGAGAGCATTACCCATGGCGCGAGCTGTTTCCAGATAACGAACGTGCCCCACGTGGAGGAGATCGAAACAGCCGTTGGTCACCACGAGCCTTCGGTCCGCTTGCTGCATTTGAGCGGAAACTTCTGCCAATTTGGAAGCGTCGAGAATCTTCGATCTCATATCGGTTTCCCGGCGATAAATTTCAACGCCTTCGGCATCACCTCGAAGACGGCCGGCTCGTTCCCGACTAATTCCCCATCCACGTTGAACCACATCGCAGGGTTCGAATCGACGGAAACCTTCGCTGCCCGACGGAAGACAACTCCTTCGCTATCGAGATGGCTCCCAAGCGCGATCTGCGCGGCGACGAGCGCAAGATCCATCGCCGGATTTTCTGGAATTAAAATGATGTCGAGCAGCCCGTCATCGATCGAAGCCTCCGGCGCGATCAGGGTCCCGCCTGCCACGTAACGGCCATTCGCGATCACCACATTATGAAGATCCAACTCCAGCACATCGGCATCGTCTAAGGTAATTTTGGTTTGATATGCCCTCAACTCAGGCAGCGCTTCCGCAGCGCAACGCAGGTACGCCAACGGGCCCCAACTTTCTTTAATCTCGGGGGTCATCTTTTCGTTCACGGTTCCGCTGAAACCACCCGCTGACACATTCAAGAAGTAGCGGATCCGATCCGAGGTCACGCGGACTACGTCGATCTCCCGAACATTGCCCGCCTTGATCACTTCCAGGCATTCCCCGATCGAAGAAGGAAGATCGAGCACCCGGGCGAAATCATTGCCAGTCCCGAGCGGGATCAGCCCCAGCCGAACATGGTCAGCCGTGCGCATGATGCCGTTTATCACCTCGTTCAACGTTCCATCGCCACCCGCCGCGAGCACGACTTCCGCACCCTGCTCCACAGCTTCTCTGGCAAACCGCGTAGCGTCGCCTTCCTCTTTGGTGAAGCGAATTTCAGCTCCGGGTAATTCCGCCAACTGCGCGCTCGTCG
>JBDUAH010000178.1:0-5425 GCA_040004745.1 Chthoniobacterales bacterium
TTCACTCCATCATGAACCGCTCCCTGTTCGCCGCTGCGCTCACCTCGTTCCTTCCGCTCCTGCTCCACGCGGAGGAGTTGAAAACGGTGAGCGATTTTCAAGAGGCGGCCGCCAAGGCCCACGCGATCCTCGCCCTCCCGCAGTGGGAACAAACGCCCGACGCCGTGAGCGCCGCGATGGCGACTGCGATCAAGGACGCTGATGCGCACCTCGATGAAATCGGCCAGCTCGCGGCGGACAAAGTCACCTTCCAGAACACGATCGTCGCGCTGGATGAGATCGCGTGGCAGGCGACTCTGGTGGCCAACCGCGCCACGGTCATCAAGGAAAGCAACACCGACGCCGCGATGCGCGAGGCGGGCGAGAACGCGGTCAAGGCCTACCAGGATTGGGCCGTCGGCGTCGATTACCGGGAAGACGTCTACAAAAACGTCCAGGCATTCGCCAAAACCAATCCCAAACTGGCGGGCGAAGACCTCAAGCTCCTGCAGGATACCCTGCGCGATTACCGCCGCGCCGGCCTCGCCCTTCCCCCCGAGAAGCGCAAAGAAATCGAAGCCTTGCGCAAGACGCTCGCCAGCAAATCGACCGATTTCCTCGCGAACGTGACCGCCGCGCAAGGGCCCATCGTTTTCACCAAAGCGGAACTCGAAGGCGTGCCCGAGAGCTTCCTCGAAACGCCCGGCCTCAAAACGGGCGACGACGCTTACACCATCATGTCGAACGTCACCTTCCAGTACAACCTGGTGGAAGACACCGCGCGCCGCGAGGAGACGCGGAAGAAGCTTTACGTGAAGCGCGAAACCCTCGCGCCGGAGAACATCCCGCTGCTCAATGAAATCCTCGCCCTGCGCAACCAGGTCGCCCTGCGTCTTGGTTACAAATCATGGGCCGACTACCAGACCGAAATCAAGATGGCCAAGAGCGGTGCGGCTGCCTCTAAATTCATCGACGATCTCGTGCAGGGTATCCAGCCCAAGTTCGCCGCCGAAGTAGCCGAGCAACAAAAACTCAAAGCCGCCGACACGAAGGACCCGAAGACGCAGATCAACGTCTGGGATTGGCGCTACTACACCAACGAACTCAAGAAGACCAAATACGCCATCGATGCCGAAGCGCTCCGCGTTTACTTCCCCTATCAGCCAGTGCTCGAAGGCATGTTCCGCATCTACCAGGACATCTTCGGGCTCCAGTTCACCCGCATCGACGCGCCGCAAAAATGGATCGATAGCCTGCAACTCTACGTCGTGACCGATGCGGCCACGGGCGAACCGATGGGCATGTTCTACCTCGACATGTTTCCGCGCGAAGGGAAGTTCAATCACTTCGCCGAGTTCGTCATCACCGGCGCACGCCGCCTAGAGGACGGAAAATACCAGCGCCCGGTCGCGACTCTGCTCTGCAACTTCCCCACGCCGGTCGGCGACAAGCCATCGCTCCTCCTCCACAGCGATGTCGAGACCTTGTTTCACGAGTTCGGCCACGTCATGCACGAGATGATGACGCGCGCGAGCTACTACCGTTTCGCCGGCACGAACACGCCGGGCGATTTCGTCGAGGCGCCCTCGCAGATGCTGCAAAACTGGGTCTGGGACAAAAAGGTGCTCGATACCTTTGCCGCCGATTACCGCGATCCGTCGAAGAAGATTCCGGCCGAGACGATCGAGAAAATGGAGGAAGCACGCCTCGCCACCGAAGGCATGCGCTATCGCCGGCAGTTTGCCTTCGCTTCGCTCGATCTCGCCCTGCACGCTCCCCATCCCGAGGCGGAACCCTACGATGCGGTCAAAATCTCGAATCCCATCATGGCCAAAGTCTTCCTCCCGATCGATCCCGAGACGCACCTCGTCTCCTACTTCGGACACCTGGTCGGCTACGATGGCGGCTACTACGGCTACGCCTGGGCCGACGCCATCGCCGCGGACATGGCCACGGTTTTCCAGAAATCGAAGGATGGCTATCTGGATAAGGAGACCGGACTCAAGCTCCGGCACGACATCTACGAACCCGGCAGCTCCCGCGAAGTTTCCGAATCGGTCGAAAAATTCCTCGGCCGCAAGCGCTCGCTCGAACCGTTCTTCAAACAGATCGGCATCGGGAAGTAGCTCGGTGAAACCAAAATGAGCAGGGACGTTCAAGAGATCGAACAAGCGATTCAATCTCTCCCACGCCCCGAGGTAGAACGGTTAATTTTAGATCTCGTAGTGGCGCAATCAAAGGGCGTCCCGAGCTTCTAAAGGTTCTGGGAGAACTGGTTAGGCAGGAACATTAAAGCCATAAACCGCTCAGCGGGAGGGAGAAAAAAGTTCACAAATTGTGGCTTGCTGAGAGTGAGCCCTCTACCTCATCTTGTGGACACCTCGAACGGTCCCCCCAGCATCTTGTTGTTCATGTAAACAGGTTGCTGGCTGGGCTGTTCACCGTTGTTCACGGTCGTTCGTGATGGAAACGAAAAGGCCGGGGGCGTTTGCCCCCGGCCAGAGAATTTGCAGCGTAAATTAAGGGATAGAGTCGGAGTCTTCTATGGTCTCACCCAGGGTTCCGATGTGGAGGTTCGAGTCCTCCCGCTGCATCTACTCTTTGTTTGTCTGACAACGTTTGTTGCAACAGCGCGTTGAGGTCAACACTTTTCGCGCGATTTTGAAATATGTTACACAACGGGTAGCGATCTCAAAAATCGCACACCACATCTTGCGGGATTGCGCTCAAAGCCATCTATGAGTTCGCGTCGGCAAGAATGCGAACTGCAGAGCCCGATTCGGATTCGGCCTGCCTTTCTTTGCCTTGCTCGCATCGCGCGCGCGCGTCTTTCACAGAAGCGTGATAACCACTCACCTCAGCGCCGAGGGCGACGAGATCGGGATGCGCCTGTTGCCCCCGGCCGGGTCCCCAAGCCCTTCACAGCGAGGAGAAGCAGAAAGGGGTCGTCCCGGGGACCGACCCCTTCTCTCCGCGCAGACCCCTTCTCTCCGCGCACAGACTTCATAGGCGCGGCGAACTTCTTTTGTCTTGCTGAAGCAAACTGGCGGCAGCAGCGCGCGCGACGCGAGCCGGTTTGGTGCTGCCGGTGGCGTGCGCAGCGACCAGGGCACCGTCGATCAGCAGTCTTAGAGCATCAGCGAGTGCGCCCGGATTTTTCGCGCCGGCTTCCGCGGCCAGACGCATCAGCATCTTCCTCACCGATTGCTTGTGGCTCCATGCCGCCCGATGGACGCTATGGGTGGGCTCGGGAAACTCGCTCAAGGCTCGGATGAAAGCGCAGCCGTTGAAATCAGCGCTGCCGAACAAGACCTTGAGCCAGTCGAACACAGCCAGCAGACGCCGCTCCGGAGAACGCCCGGCTGCATCTACGGCCTCGGCCAGCCCGGCCAGCACTTCTTCACTGCGTTTCCTGATGACCGCGACAATCAGATCATCCTTCGAGGAGAAATGATTGTAGAGAGTCATCTTCGCGAGATCAGCCTCGGCCAGAAGGGTATCGATGCCGACCGGGCGATAACCGTCGCGGTAAAAAAGTCGCCAGGCGGTCGCGAGCAGATGCTGGCGTTTCGCGGACGTGGGCGCGGCGGATTGACGAGAGGCCATGCCGACACTGTCCGACCGGGGAACGCGGCCGACAAATAGAAAATAGACAACCTTGTCTACTTTAGCGCTTGACCCATAATAGACAGTGCTGTCTATTCGGACCGTGCGGCACTCATTGGCCGACAAAGCAGAAACAAAAACGCAGCAACAAGAAACAAAACAGAAATGAAAATCATCATCCAATCCATCGCAGCCTTGGTGCTGCTCTCATCCTCCGTCTACGCCGGCGATCTGGTGAACGTCTCCGGCGCGAGCAACGCCGCCTTGAGCGGCTTCGATCCGGTCGCCTTCTTCACCGATGCCAAACCGGTGAACGGGTCACCCTTCATCTCCGCTGAGCATCAGGGAGCGACTTACTTCTTCGCCAACGAGGAACATAAGAAGCTCTTCACAGCGACTCCCGCAAAGTACGCACCGCAGTTCGGCGGGTTCTGTGCCTTCGGCGTTGCGCTCGATAAGCTCTTCCCGGTGGACATCAGCACCTGGCAGGTGAGAGACGGAAGGCTCTATCTGAACCTTAACTCCGACATCTTGAAGAAATTCAACGCCGACTTTGCCGGTAACGTCGCCACGGCAAATAAGAACTGGCCCGGCTTGGTGACCCAGAACGGGAAGTAAGCAAACGGCGGCGTGGCTGAAGATGGCTTTGCCGCGCCGCCAATCTTTTTGAGACCATTATGGCTGAACAATTCCTTGAGACACTGACCACGCCGGCGGTTCGGCGCGCCCAGGCGCACTACTATGGACGGGAGCGAGCGTCGCACCACACCTCCGGGCGCGACCCGCTGGGCGACGACGAGCGCGCTTTCATCGAAGCGCGTGACTCGTTTTACATGGCGACCGTGACCGAAGATAGCTGGCCGTACGTCCAGCATCGCGGCGGCCCGCGCGGCTTCTTGCGTGTGATCAATCCCGGGCAGCTCGCGTTTGCCGATTACAAAGGCAATCGCCAACTCCTTACCACCGGTAACCTCGCCATGAACGATCGCGTGACCCTCTTTCTGATGGACTATCCGAATCGCACGCGCCTCAAGATCATTGGTCACGCGCGGAGCAAGGATGCTCAAGAGCATCCCGAACTGTTTGCGAAGCTCGCCGATTCCGAGCCGGCGCGGGTGGTGGAGCGTTTCGTCTTCGTCGACGTCATCTCCTTCGATTGGAACTGCCCGCAATACATCACGCCACGCTACACGCTCACGGAGATGGAAGCGCTGATCGCGCCACTCAAGAAACGGATCGCCGAGCTCGAAGGACGAGTGCCGGTCCCGGCTGCGAAGGATTAGTGTTCGCAGAGCCCGGCGCCGAGTGGCAGGGCGACTTTGGTTAGGCGGGCGATGACCGCATCCCGCCTCGTGCGTGGCGACTGAGGTGGTGCGTACGACTGAGGCAACGGAACAACTGCTTTTTTGCCCACGGGACTGGAATGGACGATCGCCCAATTCGACAGGCAATAAAAAAAGCGCCGGAAGAGAATCTCTCCTCCGGCGCTTGGTTTGAGCTTCGTTAGTTAGTCTTAGGCGACCATGATGACGGCCGGATTGCTCCAGGCGCCGGGACCTACGACGTTGCGGGCGCGTACACGCACCCAGACGTCTTTGCCGCGGGCGCGGCCGGTGAACTGGATGCTGCGCGAGTTCGGGAAGATGGAGGTCTCGCTCCAGCTCTCGGTCGCTGGGTCAAGGGTCCACTGCCCCTCATAGACGCGGGTGTTGTTGCCGGCCGGATCGCACGTGCCCTCCACCTCTCCGCTGTCCGCGCCGTTATTAAGCATGACATTCTGCACCTGGTCCGGCGGCTGGGTGGTGCGGGTCGGTTTCTTGACCAGCGGGATGCCGATCGC
>JBDUAH010000179.1:0-5403 GCA_040004745.1 Chthoniobacterales bacterium
GACTGGTCGAAGGATGAGCGAATTCTGGGGCAAGGTGCATTTTTGGCCGTCGCTGATCTGCATGAACGTGATTTTCCTGCCCATGTTCCTGCAGGGTATGCTCAGCATGCACCGTCGATGGTATGATGGCGGGCAGGGCTGGAATCTGGCGAATGAGAAGGTGTGGGGATTGACCGGCTTCCAATGGAATCTCCCGATCTCGATCGCCGCCTGGACGATGGGTCTCGCGCAAATTCCGTTCATCATCAATTTCTTCTGGAGCATCAAGCGCGGCGAAAAAACAGACGATAATCCTTGGGAAGCGACCACGCTGGAGTGGTCCGCTCCTTCGCCGCCGCCGCATGGCAATTTTGCCGTCACGCCGGTCGCCTATCGCGGACCGTACGAGTACAGCCTGCCGGGCCGCGAGCGGGATTTCACGATGCAAAACGAGCCGATCCGCGAGAGCGATCGTCGCGCATACGACGCGGCCGCAGCCGCAGTCCACTAAGTTTTTAGCGGCACACTCATGGATATTCCTTACACGACAACAGCCCGTCCGGACACGGGCCTCTGGAACGCCAAGATCGGCATCTGGCTTTTCCTGGCCTCGGAAGTGATGCTCTTCGGTGGGCTCTTCTCGGCCTACATTTTTCTGCGGCTGGATGCGCTGCCGGGGAATTGGCCGCATGGCCTGCTCAACGTGCCGGTGGGCACGATGAACACCGCGATTCTCATTGCTTCATCGGTGACGGTGGTGCTGGCGTGGGCGGCGCTGAAGATGCGGCAATTCACGCGCTATAAAATCTATATGGGGATCACGATCCTCTGTGGAATCATCTTCCTTTTTGTGAAGCTTTACTTCGAGTGGCCGGACAAGTTTCACCATTTCGGCGCTTTCATTCGCCCGGATCGATTGGAAAAATACGAGCAGTATCTCGGGAACCACCACCTCTTGGAAAAGGGACTCGAGCCCCGCCTCGAAATCACGGGTCATCTGCATAATCACGAGGCGTTGGAGGATGCGAACATTAAGGAATACGAGATCCAACTCGATCCGGTTTACGCGGCGCCGACCGATCCCGCGAGCGACCGTCCGCATTTTTGGCCGTTAGCCCGGAGTGAGAAAATCGCGCACATAGCGAAGGAAGACGTTGAGCGGGCCGGCATGTTTATTCCGAAGCACAGCACTTTCTTCGCGACCTACTTTACGATCACCGGCCTGCACGGCTTGCACGTGCTGGGCGGCGTCATCGTCTTCACTTATTTTTGGCTGCCGATCGGGGCGAACCTCTACAAGCGCAACCCGGAGCATCTCGCCAACCGGGTTGAGGTGGCCGGCTTGTTCTGGCACTTTGTCGATCTAGTCTGGATCTTCGTGTTTCCGCTTTTCTACCTGCTTTAATCCGATGAACGAATCACATCCGCCGGTCGTTTCTGAAGCCGAAGCGCATGACGCGCACGATCACGATCACGACGTTTCCAAACACGTAAATAAATATCTCCTGGTGGGCGCGACCCTTCTCGTCTTCACCGGGTTGACCGTATTTCTTTCCTATTTGGATTTCGGATCGCACAAAGCCAACCTGGTGATCGGTATGATCGTGGCGACTATTAAGGCCGGCTTGGTGGCGGCAATTTTCATGCACCTTTCGGCGGAGAGAAAACTCATTTACCGCATCCTTCTTTTTACCGCGATTTTCGTTACCGGTCTTTTTTGGCTGACGTATCTTGCCTGGTACAATCCGATCACTCGCTGATGTCACTGAAAGGCTTCCATATCGTTTTCATCGTCTTTTCGACGCTACTGGCGCTCGCCTGTGGTGCCTGGTGCGTCTGGGTAAATCTGGTCGTCGGCACTCCCGTTTTTCTCGCCGGCGCGATCGTTAGTTTTGTCGCGGCACTCGCGCTGGTGATTTATGGCGTTTGGTTTTGGAAGAAAATGAAACGCCTGCGCCTCATCTGATGAAGACGAAACTCCTCGCGTTGCTCGCGCTTCTTTTCTTATCGCAGGCTGGTCAGGCCATGGCGTGCGCGGTCTGTTTCGGTGCCCCCGGGGCCAAGACGACCCAGCACATGGGCTTGGCAATCTGGTTTTTGATGGCGGCGATCATGACCGTCATGGGTGGAATCGGTGCCTTTAGTTTTCACCTCTGGCGTCACGGACGCATGCCGCTGGAACCACATCAAGAACTCACCCAGGAAGATTTTGACCAATATGATTAACGCCCCACTTGCGTTGATTAACGAATTTCTCGGTCAGCCGCCCAATGCTTCCGAGCACGGCTTCCAGATCGATCACATCATCGAGTTCAGCCATTGGTTTATGGGTGCGCTCTTTTTGGGATGGTCGGCGTTTTTCATTTTCGTCCTCATCCGATTCCGAAAGGGCCGCCATCCCGTGGCGGACCATGAAGGCGTCAAGTCAGGCATCTCGACGCACTTGGAATTTGCTGTGGTCTTGATCGAAGCCGTCCTGCTGATCGGTTTCGCGATCCCGCTCTGGGCGAATTTCGTGAACGAGTTTCCGGATTCGAAGGATGCCATCCTCGTTCACGCGGTCGGACAGCAGTTCAACTGGAACTTCCATTTGCCCGGCCCGGATGGTCAATTCGGCCGCCGCGATCTTTATCTCGTGAGCACAGCCAATCCGCTCGGGCTCGATTCCGCGGACCCGGCGGCGAAGGATGACATTGTTGCCTCTGGCGAGTTGCACGTCCCGGTCGATCGGCCGGTGATCGTGGAGGTTTCGTCCAAGGACGTGATCCATAACTTCGCGCTGCCGAGCATGCGGGCGGCGCAGGATGCGATCCCCGGGCAGATCACTCCGATGTGGTTTCGTCCGATCAAGACGGGCACCTACGAAATTGTCTGCGGCCAGCTCTGCGGTCTCGGGCATTACAGTATGAAGGGCTCGCTCGTGGTGGACACGCCGGAAGACTATCAAGCTTGGCTGAAGGAGCGGGCTGACCTTTCGGGTAACGCGAGCGCGCCTCCTCCGTTGCAACGCCCGCCGGGCGAAGCGCCACAGGCGCCAAATCAGGGCACTGTCACGCTTCCGGGTGCCCCGCACGCGGCTGACCCGGGGCCGGGTGCGCAGCCTGGGCATCCTTAGCGGTGATCGCTCTCGCGCGAGGCGCGGTAGGGACAGCGCGCTGCGCTGTCCAAGACGGATGGGCTCGTCTGTGAGGCACGGGCGTTTTGAGAGGCTGGCGACGCGCCTCGGACACCGCAGCGCGGCGTCCCTACCCCCGCATACTGCGTCCGCGCGGTCGCCAGAACTTGGCGAGGTCGGGAGGATGAGCGAGATTTCGCCAATGATCGACGTTCCGGAACGCAATCGCTGGCTGACTCGATTCGCCTGGATCCTGGCTGGGTTAACCCTTTTCCTCATCTGCAGCGGGGGAATGGTAACGAGTAAGAATGCCGGTCTGGCAGTGCCCGATTGGCCGACGTCGTTTGGTTATAACATGTTCCTGTTCCCGGTCTCACAATGGGTCGGCGGGATTTTCTTTGAGCACATTCATCGCCTTATCGCCTCCGTTATCGGACTTCTCACCATCGTGCTCGCGATCTGGTTATGGCGGGCGGAATCCCGAAGGTGGCTGCGGGTGTTGGGGGTGATGGCGCTGGGCGCGGTGATCTTGCAAGGCGTGCTCGGAGGAATCCGCGTGACGATGTTGAAAGATGAGATTGGGATCTTCCACGCCTGCCTCGCGCAAGCGTTTTTCGGTCTGCTGATTTTGATCGCCCTCGCGACTTCGCGCGTTTGGTTTGAAGCCGCATCATGGCCGGCGCGTTCCCAGTTCGTTTGGCTGCCGGTTTTGACCGTGAGTGTGATCTATCTCCAGCTCGCACTCGGCGCGACGATGCGCCATCAGCATCGCGATCTAGCCATTCTCGATTTCCCGGCCGCGTACGGGCAGGTCATTCCCGACACGAGCGCAGAGCGTTTGGCGACGATCAATCAATGGCGGGACGCGCGTGCGCTTTCGGATGTGACGGTCGCGCAAATTTGGCTGCAGATGGCGCATCGTTTTGGCGCGCTCCTCATTTCGATCGGAGTGATTTCGACCTGGCTCGCGTTTCGCGGGGCGGCTCGGAAGCTGGCGACCCTCTCCACGGTCTGGCTTATTCTTTTGGCGTGCCAGATCACGCTGGGCGCGTGGACGATCTGGAGCAATAAAGCAGCGGACATCGCCACCTCGCACGTGGCCGTCGGCGCCAGCATGCTGGCCGTAGGCGTCAGCATCTGGGCGCTCGCGTACCGGGCGCGCAGCCTCGATGAAATCGAGGTCAAAGCACCGCGATCGTCTCTGGCGCGAGAGGAAGCGGTCGCCTCGTGAAATCTGCCACCGCGGCCTCGGGCGAAGAAGCGCCTGTTCTGGCCAAGAGCGGTGCGTTGAGCGATCTCGCAGAACTCGTTAAGGCTCGCCTAACGACACTGGTTCTTCTCACGACCGCGGTTGGGTTTTATCTCGGAACAACTGGCGCTCCCGATTTCCTCCAGCTTTTCCATGCGGTCTTTGGGACGGCGATGGCGGCGGCGGGGGCGGCCGCGCTCAACCAATGGTGGGAACGTCGGCTCGACGCACTGATGCATCGAACGCGAGAGCGCCCGATCCCGGGCGGGCGGATGACTCCGCGCCACGCCTTCCTGGTCGGTCTGCTTCTCTCTGTGGCCGGGGTCGCCTATTTGTCGGTGGTTTGCAATAGGCTCAGTGCGTTTCTCGCGCTGGCTACGATCGCGATTTACGTCCTCGCTTACACTCCTTTGAAGCGAGTCAGCACTGCCAACACTTTGGTGGGCGCAGTGCCCGGCGCGCTTCCTCCGATGATCGGCTGGGCGGCGGCTTCGGGAAATGTGGACCTGCCGGCATGGAGTCTTTTCGCGATCATGTTCTGCTGGCAAATGCCGCACTTTTTCGCGCTCGCCTGGATGTACCGCGAAGATTATGCGCGCGGTGGTTTTCAAATGTTATCGCGCGACGATGACACCGGCGTTCGTAGCGCCAGCCAGGGCGTCCTGTTCTGCATGCTCCTGCTCATCGTCACCGGCCTGCCGTTTTATCTGGGTCTAACGACGCAGATTTACCTGCCCATTGCCCTCGCGCTTGGCTTTTGGTTCACCTACATGGCGATGCAATTTCATCGCAAAAGAACGTTTCGGGCGGCGCGCTCTCTTTTCCTTGCCTCAATCATTTACCTGCCGTTGCTGCTGGCAGTTTTAGTGCTGACAAAATCATGACCGAAGTTATCGCGCCGCGGCCGCGCCCGAGTTCCGCAAAATCCATTATTTGGTATTGCGTTTTGATCCTGATTCCGGTTTTGACCGCGGGGTTTCTCTTTTGGCTGCGACAGGCTCAGGTACATCGAATGGGGCAACGTTCCCTAGGGGATTATGGCACCGTGCCGCAGTTCGAG
>JBDUAH010000180.1:0-5385 GCA_040004745.1 Chthoniobacterales bacterium
CGATGTGCAATAAGCGCAACCCCGGAAGCGGATGTGGGGCGCTGAAGGGTTTCAATCGCGTGCACGCCATCCTCGGGCAGAGCGAGCAGTGCATTGCCACCAACCCGAGCGATCAGAATGTGGCGCTGGCAGCGCTCGATGCCGTGGTGCGGGTGCAGGGACCGAAAGGCGAACGCGCAATCGCGATGACAGATTTTCATCGGCTGCCGGGCGAGACGCCGAACGTGGACACGAATTTGCAGCCGGATGAATTGATCATGGCGGTGGAAATTCCGCCGATGCCGGCGACCGCGCGGTCGTTTTATTTGAAGGTGCGCGACCGCGCGAGTTACGCCTTCGCATTGGTCAGCGTGGCCGCAATTCTGGATCGCGCCGCGGATGGGACGATCAGTGGTGCGCGAATCGCACTTGGCGGCGTGGCAGCTAAACCGTGGCGCGCGTTCGAGGCCGAAAAGTCTCTCGTCGGTCAGAAAGTCGACGATCAAAGCCTAGCCCGCGCGGCGGAATTGGCGTTGCAAGGCGCGAAGGCTTATCAGCATAACGAATTCAAAATTGATCTGGCGAAACGGAGTATCATCCGCGCGCTGAGTACCGCAGCGACCATGGCATGAGCAGGGAAATTCTCGGACCCCCTCGGACGCGCGTGGACGGTCGCCTCAAGGTGACGGGCGCGGCGAAGTATTCGGTTGAATTCGAAGTGGAGAATTGCGCGCACGGCTGGGCGGTGGAGAGCAATATCGCGAAGGGCAAGATTACCTCGATCGATATCACGGCGGCGGAGAGTTCGCCGGGCGTGCTCAAAGTTCTCACGCATCAGAACGCGCCGAAGTTTAAAGCGCCCAAGGCTAAGGGGATGGCGGACGGAATGCGGAACGAAGAGCGGATGCCGCTGAGCGATGATGAAGTGCATTACGCCGGGCAGTACCTCGCGCTCGTGGTTGCGCAAACAATCGAGCAGGCGCGCCATGCGGCTTCCCTGGTGCGGGTCGTCTATGCGCCGCAAGAGCCGTTGCTCTCGATGGAAGCGGCGGGTGGCGACGTGAAGAAGCCGAAGAAAAACAAGCAGGACGACAATCAGATTTCGAAAGGCAACGTCGAGGACGCTTTCAAAAATGCCGATCTGATCAAGGTGGAGCAGACCTACATTACGCCCACCGAGACGCACAACCCGATCGAGATGTCGGGGACGATCGCGGTCTGGCAGGGAAAGAAGCTGACCGTGTATGACGCGACGCAATTCGTGAAAGGCGTGCAGAGCCAGTTGGCGATGGCGACGGATTCCGAGGTCGAGGATGTGCGCGTGATTTGTCCGTTCGTTGGCGGGGCGTTTGGCTGCAAGGGCGCGGTTTGGCCGCATGTGTTTTTGGCGGTGATGGGGGCGAAGGCGGCGGGCGTGCCGGTGAAATTGCACGTTTCGCGGAAGGCGATGTTTACCGGCACCGGGCATCGCCCGCCGACGCGGCAGCGCATCGTCCTAGCCGCGAATCGCGAGGGAAAATTGCAGGCCATGCGCCACGTCAGCGAGACGCTCACCTCCACTTGCGGAAAGTATGTCGAGTCCTGCGGCGCGCGTTCCACCGGCATCCTTTACGAGAGCCCGGCGATCGATATCGATGAGCTGATTTATCCGGTCAATGTGGCGACGCCGACGTTCATGCGCGCGCCGGGGGAATGTCCGGGAACGTTCGCGCTTGAGTCAGCGATGGATGAACTGGCTTACGCGACAAAGATCGATCCGGTGAAACTGCGGCTGATCAATCACGCCGATAATCATCCGGTGAAGGACGTGCCGTTTAGCTCGAAGTTTTTGAAGGCTTGCTACGAAACCGGCGCGGAGAAGTTCGGCTGGGCGCAACGGAAGCCGGAACCGAAATCGATGCGCGACGGCGACATCTTGGTGGGCTGGGGGATGGCCACGGCCACTTATCCGGCGCACAAATGGAGCGCGGCCGCGAAGGCGCAGTTACGGATCGACGGCTCGGCTCTGGTCCAATGCGCCACGCATGATCTCGGCACGGGCGCTTACACCGCCTTCACGCAAATATCCTCGGAGCAACTCGGCATCCCATTCGAGAAAGTCACGTTCGAGCTCGGTAAATCGGACTTTCCGTTCGGCCCTGTCGCCGGTGGATCGAATTCCACCGCCACTGTCGGCACAGCGATTCATGAAGTGGCGCTGCTGCTGCATCAAGCATTGGCGGAACTGGCGGTGAAGGATCCGCAGTCGCCGCTTCACACTTTGAAGGCGACGGATATTGCCATGGTCGCGCCGGGACGCATCGGCATGAAAGGCGATCCGACGACCTCGGATGGATATGTCGAGATTTTGCAACGCGCCGGGAAGGATTCCATCACGGTCGAATCCAAGCTGCATGATCCGGAGGAGAACAAGAAGCTGGCCTTCCAATCCTTCGGCGCACATTTCTGCGAGGTGAGGATCGATCCCTTGCTCCCGCGCGTGCAGGTGACGCGGGTCGTCTCGGTGATCAACGGCGGCCGGATCGTGAACGCGAAAACGGCGCGCAGCCAGATCATCGGCGGCGTGGTTATGGGCGTGGGGATGGCGTTAACCGAGGAGACGGCTTACGACGGCGCCACGGGGTTGCCGGTGACGCGAAATCTGGCCGACTACCACGTGCCGACGAATGCCGATATTCCGATGATCGATGTGACTTTTGTGGGTGAACCAGATTTTGCTTTTAATCCGATCGGAGCGCGCGGTTTGGGAGAGATCGGTAACACCGGTATCGCTGCGGCGGTTGCGAATGCGGTTTATCACGCCACCGGGAAACGCGTGCGCGATCTGCCGATTACGCCGGACAAGTTGATTTGATGGCGATGCACGTGTGCGCGGTCATCCTGAGCGAAGCGCAGCGAAGTCGAGGAATCTCGCCGAAGGTCTGGCGGGCGCGGATTTGTGTTAGCGTGATGACTACTCCGTCGGGGAGATCCCTCGGCGGGCTCGGGATGACAAGGAACGCGTGAAAGAACTGATCGACATTACTCGGATGTGGGAGGCGAGACCGGGCGAGCAATTCGCTCTCGCCACATTGGTGCGTGCGGAGGGTTCGAGCTATCGCCGGCCCGGCGCGCGGATGTTGATCGCAAGTGACGGCACGACTGTCGGCTCGCTCAGCGGCGGCTGCTTGGAGGAAGAAGTCGCGCAGCGCGGACTGGAGGTTTTGCAAAGCGGCATTCCATCTCTCATGGAATTCGACACGCGCCGCCGGTTCGGGTGCAGCGGTCAGATCGAGATCTTGGTGGAGCGGATCGCAAATGAGTTTCTCGCAGAACTGACGACTGCCATGCGCGACCGCCGCATCTGTCGCGCGGTGACCGAGATAGGAACCGGCAGCCGCATGCTGCGCGCGGACGAACGCGTGCTGGAGGGCGCGTTCCTGCAAACCATCCAGCCGCTCATCCAGCTGATCATTTTCGGCGAAGGTCCAGACAGCCGACCATTACGCGTTCTAGCGGATATGCTGGGCTGGTCGCTGATTGAAGCGGAGCACGCCGCCGACCTGCCCACGACAGCTGATGCGCGCACCGCCGCCGTCATCAAATCGCACAATTACGGACGGGACTGCGCGGCATTGCGGCAGCTTCTTCAGTTTCGCCTACGTTATGTCGGCTTACTCGGTCCGCGCCGGCGGCGCGATGAGATTCTGGGCGATTTACTCGACAGCGGCGTCCCGGTTTCCGCGGAACTCTTTGCTCCCGCCGGTCTCGATCTCGGCGCCGAAACGCCGGAGGAAATCGCGCTTGCCATCGTCGCGGAAATACAAAATGTCTTCGCCGAAGCGAGCGGTGAATCGCTGCGTGATCGCAAAGTGCCGATTCACGGTTGGAACACCGCCGCCTCGCCAGTTCTCACCTCCAGTCACGACTAACGACCACTTGCCTTATGCTCCGCGACGCCACCGAAGATGACCTGCGAGACATTGTTGAGATCTTTAACGTCGCGGTCGCCAGTCGCAATTCGACCGCGGTGCTGGAGCCGGTCACGATCGAAGAACGGCGGCCGTGGTTGGAAGAGCATTCGCCGGATCATTATCCGCTCTGGGTTTTGGAGGTGGAAAAACGTGTCGCGGGTTGGTTGAGTTTTCAGGCGTTCATGCCTCGGAGCGCGTATCGTGGCACGGCGGAGATCAGCGTGTATGTGCATAATGATTTTCATCGGCACGGAGTTGCGCGGCGTTTGCTGGAGGAAGCGATCGAGCGCAGTTCGGACCTGGGGATTAGCGCGCTGGTCGGGCTCATTCTCGGACACAATAAAGCCAGTCTGGCGCTGTTTGAGAGTCTGGGTTTTGCCCGGTGGGGTTTGCTGCCGCGCGTTACACGCCTCGATGGGAAAGAGCGCGATATCGTAATCGTGGGGAAGAATTTTTAGTCGCGATTGGCCGTGCAAACGGTTGAGCGCCGCCTTTGTCATCCTGAGCCGCGAAGACGGTCGAAGGATCTCGCATTCGATCTGGCGGTGACGCGCGTTCTCGTCAGCGTGTTCGAAAGGGTATTGGAGAGATCCCTCGACCGTGCTGCGCCGGCTCGGGATGACTGTTGCGCGCTGAGTGGCAGGTCGACGTGTTTGCGTTTATCCGACAGCCTACTCCTCGTCGCCGATGACGAGATGGATCGTGCCGCTGGGCGCGGAGATGAAGAAGCCGTCGAAATCTTCCCGTAACTGCTCGACTTCGTCGCGCCGTGGAACGCCGTTGACCTTTAAGTACGAGGCTGCTGCTTCGGTATCGTTTGTTTCCAACTCGAGCCAGATATCGGGCTGACTCAGATTCGGCACCCGATCGATCCAGAGGCGGTTTGGGCCGAACTGGAAGATGCAACCGTCCTGCTCTTCCTCGATCAGCGGCAGCGCGAGCGTGTCGCGATAAAACGCAATCGTTTGTTCGTAGGTGTGCGTGGGACACTTGATGGCAATGTTCGCGCCGCCGGAAAATTGCGGACCGTTAACGTTGGCGACCATGGGATTGTTGAGGGAATCGAACCGGCTCTGGTCCGATGTTAGCCGCCGCCGGATCCGCTGCCGCCTGGTTCCGTCATCGAAATGGGATCGAGCGCCGCGTTCAGCTCCGCCTCGGGAAGCACATTTTGCTCACGACAAAGTTCGCGCACGGTGCGGCCGGTTTTGGCGCTTTCTTTCGCGATCTCCGCCGCGCGATCGTAGCCGATGATGGGCGCGAGGCTGGTGACCATGGACATGGAAAGCTCGACCAATTCTTCACAGCGTTCTTTGTTCGCGACGATGCCGCGGACGCATTTCTCGGTGAAGATTTCGCAGACGTTGGCCAGGAGGCGGATGCTTTCGAGAAGGTTGTGCGCCATCACCGGCATCATGACGTTGAGCTCGAGATTGCCGTTCGCGCCGGCCCA
>JBDUAH010000181.1:0-5339 GCA_040004745.1 Chthoniobacterales bacterium
TGGTTCGCCCTCGCGAACGATCGCGGAAACTCCACCCCGGGTTTCGTCATGATGACCGTGCTCATGTTACGCGAGCACAACCGCATCGCCGGCCTGCTCGAGCAGGAATACGGCGCGGCCGGAGGATGGGACGATGAGCGAATATTTCAAACCACGCGCAACATCCTGACCGTGCTCGTGCTCAAGATCGTGGTCGAAGAATACATCAACCACATCACGCCTTATCACTTCAAACTTTTCGTCGATCCCGCGCGCATGTTCCGGCCGCAGAAGTGGAAATGGACCAACTGGATGACGGTCGAATTCAACCTGCTCTACCGTTGGCACAGCATGATTCCGAACGAGCTGCGCCTGGGGGAACAAACCATCTCCTCCTACGACGCGCTCTGGAACCCAAACCTGCTCGTGAGCAATGGCCTCGCGCCGATGTTCAATTACGCCTCGCGCCAGCCCGCTGGACGCATCGGAGCGAAGAACACTTGGGAACATCTGGTCGAGATGGCGGAAGTGCCGACCGTGCAAATGGCGCGCGAGGCCGAGGTGGCCAGCTACAACGATTATCGCGCCTTATGCAAAATGCCGCGTGTGACCGCGTTCGACCAGATCACGAGCGACCCGGCGATTCTCGACGCCTTGAAAACGCTCTATGCCAATCCGGACGAGATCGAGTTTTACCCCGGTCTCTTCGCGGAGGAATTGCGGCCCGATTCCGCCCTTGCTCCGCTGGTCGGCACCCTGGTGGGAATCGACGCGTTCTCCCAAGCCCTAACCAATCCTTTGCTGCACCCCCGCACCTACTGCGCCGAAACCTTCAGCCCGCTCGGTTGGCGGATCATCCACGAACCGCAGACCATCGAAGGACTCGTGCGCCGCAACACGCCCGAGCACACCGGCGAATATCGCATCAGCATGACGCGAGAAGGCTGGACGCACAGTTGAAGGGCGCGAACTCCTTAACCGAGCTGCCGGAGATACTCCCGGTCCCACGCCGCGGGAATACTCTCCCGGGGCGAGTAGGGGCCGGGCGCGTAAGCGCGAGAGGAAATCCCCTTCTGGCTCAACTCGCAGACATGCCAATCCTGCCGATTGGTCGTGTCCCAAAACTCCACCGCATCCTCGGGATGGAAATCCGTCTGCGTAAAGGCGTCCGGATTAAAGAACCAATCGCACTGCACCAACGTGCGTTCTGGCGAGCAGGGCGTGAGTCGATGCACCATCACGTAATCCGGATGCAGGCTCAGGAGCAGATTCGGAAAAATCGAGTAATAGAAAACCCGCGCGTGATCGGCGCTTTGCATTTCACCAACGGCAATCGCGCACGCCTTACCACTCATCGTTAGGCTGGCACCTTCAGCGATCGCCATGAAGCCGCCCAGAAACGGCCCTTCCACGAGGTCATTCTGCGCGGAGTCGGAAGGCGACACCTTTGCCAGCAATGGATGCACGCCGGGGCAATGGTAGCACTCGGAGTAATTCTCGAAGATCAATTTCCAGTTTGCGCGCACTTCGTAATCGATCCGCTTTGCGGAACGCAGCCGCGGCAGATTCCAATGCGCGAATTTGCCCAGCACCGGCGCGAAGACTTGCTCCAGCGCCGCGGCGTCGGCGTCCAGATTCACAAGGAGGAACCCTTCCCAACTCTCGACTCGCACGGGGTATAACGAGTAATCGCTCTTCGCAAGATCCTCCATCTGCGGCGCACCGATCAAACGGCCGTCGAGCGCGTAGGTCCACGCGTGATAGGGGCACTGAATCGCCACCGAGTGTCCGCTCGCTGTTTCGCAGAGCCGGGTTCCACGGTGCCGGCAGACATTGTAAAAACCGCGGACGCCGCCAGCCTGATCCCGCGTCAGGATCAGACTCTCACCTGACACCTCCGCCAGAAGAAAATCTCCTGCGCGCGCCAGTTCGCTTTCGTGCCCGACGCAAATCCACCGCGCGGAAAAGATCTTAGCCGCTTCCTCTGCGAAAACTTCGTCGGAGACGAAATACCGCTGCGGCAGCGTCTTCGCGCCCGCGATGAAAGACTCCGCCGTTTTGCGGAAAGGCGAGGAAGGGGCCAGTTCGTTCACGGTTCGCCATGCTCCGCGTCGGGCCCGCGTGCGTCAATCCGCCACACGCCAAATCTGCAAAGCGCGGCTACTCTTCGCGGTGCCGTTCCTACCGCTGCTCGTGCTGCTCGCGTTGCCGTTCGTCTTTCTGCTCGCGATGCCTTTCTCACTCGTCCAGCGCTACCGCTTTGGCAAAGCCCGACGACCCGCTCGCCGCTGGCTCGCGCGGATCAACCTCGCGCTCCTGCTTCTCTCAGCAGCCTTCTTCATCTACTCCGCCGCGCTGACAAATTTCTGGATTCCGCACGCCTTCCATTACGCGCTCATTGGCGTTCTCATCGGCCTCCTGCTCGGGTTCGTCGGTCTCGCGCTGACGCGCTGGGAAGCGACTGACAGCACCGTCCATTACACGCCGAATCGCCGGCTCGTCCTCATCCTGACCGTGGCAGTCGCGCTCCGTTTGCTCTACGGCGTCTGGCGCCTTTGGGAAAAATGGAACACGGCCGGGCAAGGCGGCTCCTGGCTCGCATCGGCGGGCATCGCGGACTCGCTCGCGGTCGGTGGCGCCGTCCTTGGCCACTATGTCTGCTACGCTGCCGGAATCCTCGTCCGCCTGCGCCGACATCGAGCGCGGCCGCGCGCTTGATGACTATTTCAAGACAGCTTGGTGGAACTCGTACCAATCATCGAGATTGTTCAAGTTCACCGCGTCCTGCGCCGCGCTCTCATCATCTTCCAGTCCGTTGGCACTCAAGATTTTCTTCCGCGTTTCGTCATCGTGAATGTAGCCCGTCACAGACGCGTTATGTTTTCCGATCGCTTCCGGGGTTAGCGTTTTCGCCTGCCGCCTTACCCAAGCTTCGAACTGCGGATAAGTCGGTTTTTCATCTTTGATGTAATCTTGGACCGCCTGCTCTTCGAGTCCGAGCGCCGCGCAGGTCATGGCATCGTAACCACGTCCCATCCCGTGATAGCCGCCCGCAATTTTTCCGGCTGCTTCCAGCGAGATTTTCTGCCAGAGGCGCGGAAGATGGAGAACACCGAGGGGTCCGGCCGTGCCGGAACTAATCAAAGGAACATGGCTATCGCTCATGCGAAGGTTAATAGCTCGGCCTAGCGGACACCGCCAAGGCATTTTGAAAAATCACCGATGCGCCCCGCGAAAAGTAACGCTCCGCGAAAGCACCCGATCTTCGATGGTCTCGACATCCTTTCGGTCGAGGACGAAAAATTCGATCGCATCTATCCGGCAAAAATCCGTCAACTTTCGGCCATCTTTTGGACCCCGATCGCAGTCGCTGCGGAGGCCACCGGCTTGCTCGTCCGCGCCCCCGGCACCCGCGTTCTCGACCTTGGTTGCGGCGCGGGAAAGTTCTGCCTCGTTGCCGCCACGCTCTCGGATGGGCGCTTCACCGGGATCGAGCAGCGCACCGAACTCGTTGCCGCCGCCCGGGCCGCCGCCGCAAAAATGGAAATAGACGACATCGAATTTATCCGCGGCAACCTGACAGATCTGGACTTCGGAAACTTTGACGCGTTCTACCTCTTCAATCCCTTCGAAGAGAATCTGCATGGTCACAAAATCGATTCCGCCATTCCTCTCTCGCCTGCCCTCTTCAAACACTACACTCAGCATGTCGCCGATCAGTTAGGCACGCGGCCGCTGGGAACGCGCGTCGTCACCTACATGGGCTACGCGGAAGACATTCCATCCTGCTACGAATGCGAAGAAACGCGTTTCGGTGAGGACCTGAAATTGTGGGTCAAACGACGCGGATATCCCGCGCGTTTAAACATCTCGGCCTCCGCACGTCGCGCAGTTATCGCGGCACCCAAGGCTGGCAACCGCCACGCTAGACGGACATTCGCTGCGCGGCGCTTGATGTGAGAATCTTGCCCATGAGCGCTCACCCAATTTCTCTGTTTTTGGCAGTCGATCCTCTTCTCCCGATTCGCATCCTCGCTGGCCTCGCGCTCGCGGTCGTCGTCATCGCCTTCATCTACGTCCTGCGGCATTTGCAACAAATCGAGCGGACCATCCTGGCCGATAAACTCGTCCCGGCCGAACGCGGTCCGCGCAATAACCTGGTGCTCATCATCTGCGCGATCCCAATCGTGGTCACGACGCTTCTCCTATTTCTAATCCTGCGCGCATGAGGCCCCCGTCGCCGCAATCAGCGCGCGCTCGACCGAGAAATCCTGAGTCACATCTAGCGGAAGCTAAGCTCCACGGTGCCGGACGTCGCTACGGCACAATGACCCGATAAAAGCGCTCAGTCGCGCCGAGGCCGCCCGTTTGCGTCCCGTCATCGGTCCACGAAATCAGGTTCCCTGTGCCGGCAAAATCCGGCGCGATCGTCTGCCACGTCGGCGCCGCGAGCGAACTCTTCCATTGCACCCGGTAGGTAATGCCGGGCTGGCTGGTCCAACGAATTGTCGTCCCCCCCGGGGCGTGCGCGATCTCCTTGATCACGACTTGCGGATCGGCATTTGGAATTGCGCCCGGGAGAAAAAGATCGCTCAAATCGAGTGCGGTCGCCGCTCCAGCCATGTCTGGAGTTTGTCCGAAGATCTTAAGGAACGTCCGCAAAGTGGAGCTGTGCGTGTAACGCAGCGCGTTGTGATAGCCACCACCCTTGGCCAGCGGCGAAAGCACGATCATCCCGATAGGCCCATCGCTCCCAGATCCTTCATCCCACGTGATAATGAGCAGGCCGTTGTTCTGGTAGGCGGCTGAATTCAAGATCGCGGGCACATGTTGCGCCAACCAGGTGTCGCCTTGCGCGATCGAGTTGTGCAGCGGCGCGCAACTGTCATGCATGTCGTTGCAGATATTCGGTGTGAGGAAGTTGTAATGCGCCACGGTTTGCGCCGACAAATCTGGAGCCAGTTCCGTCAACGGGCGCATCACCGTCGTGCAACCACTCGCCACCACATCGTCGAAATACGCGAACGGATTGTGTTTCACGAAGTAGGGATAGGTGTCCGGCGGCGGGCACGTCGCGCCCGCGATGTCCTCCTGGTAGGTCTTCCACGAGATGCCCGCGTTTTTCAGCCGCGTGACGAGATGGTTCGTCGTCCATTGATGATGCACCGCGGGCGAACCGTCATCCACGATCCCGAAGCCCGTGCCCGCTTCCAGCCAGAGATAATTCGGCAGGCTCGGATGAATGGCCGGTGGGTTGTAATATTGATCGCAATACGACGCCATCGGCAGAAGTGTGTTGTTAATGTAGGGCGCGCTCGCACTGCCTTTGATGGACGACCAGTTGTGGTTCTCCATCAGGA
>JBDUAH010000182.1:0-5321 GCA_040004745.1 Chthoniobacterales bacterium
AGCGTCATTGGATTGCGGCAGCGGACTATTGGATTATCAGACACCGAGTTCGGCGGAAACTTATGATACATCTGCACTCCCTGAACCTGCGGACCGTAGCGATCGGAGCGGTCATGCTGGGATGGATTGCCTTCCTGGCGATATTTGTCTTCCGCAAACGTCCACCGCAGACGGCGGAACGCGCCCGCGACCGTGCGTCTTGGATCGGCCTGCTCCTGCAAGGCCTCGGCCTCGGATTGGCGTCGTGGTTCCCGCGACCGCTGGGAGCGCCGCTCATTGCCGGCGCACCCGCCTGGGTCGAACCGATCATCCTCTTAACTGGCGTCGCGCTGATGGCTGCGTCGGTCTGGATGGTCATGGCAGCGGTCCGCACACTCGGCAAGAACTGGAGCCTCGCTGCGCGCGTCATTACCGATCACGAACTCATCGCCACTGGTCCATACTCGTTCGTGCGGCATCCCATCTACACCGGCATGCTCGGCATGCTCATCGCGAACGGCCTCGTCTTTGGCACCTGGTATTCCCTGCTGGCCGGGCTTGCCGTCTACTGGGTCGGAACGGCTCTGCGGACGCGGCGCGAAGAAGCGCTCCTGCGCGGGATCTTCGGAGCGGCCTACGACGACTACGCCCGGCGCGTGCCGCCGCTGCTGCCAGGGCTGCGGATCGGCTGAACCGACAGCTAGCGAAGGTCCGAATGCATTCATCGGTTTACTAGTCCGTCAGCCGCGCCTTCGACCTTCGCGGATGCTGTCGACCGCGCATGAGTGCGACGACACTGATGAAATCCGGAAAGACGCGATAGACCAGCCAGGAGAAGGATCCCTGCCGCAACGATCATCGCCCGCCGAACGGGCCGTCGCCGCGCTCTCGGCTGGAGAGGGGGATCGCTCTCGCGTTCCGCTTCTCGGCTGCGCCACAAAAAGTAGATCGCTGGAATAATCAGCAGCGTCAGAATGGTGGAGCTGATCATCCCGCCGACCATCGGCGCGGCGATGCGCTTCATGGTTTCGCCGCCGGCACCGTGGCTCCACATGATCGGCAACAAGCCGGCAATGATCGCGGAGACGGTCATCATTTTCGGACGGACGCGTTGCACCGCGCCTTCCATGACGGCGTGGTTCAACTCGGTTAGCGTCGGCTGCGGGCGGCGGCGCTTCAGTTCCTCCCAGGCTGCGTCCAGGTAAACGATCATGACCACGCCGGTCTCGGCCGCGACTCCGGCGAGCGCGATGAAGCCGACCGCGACCGCGACGCTGAAGTTATAATCCAACGCCCAAAGCAGCCAGACTCCGCCGACCAGCGCGAAGGGAACGCTGAGCAGGACGATGAGCGATTCGGTCACGAGTCACCGGAGTGACCCCGCAATGCTCGTGCGTCGCTTTCGAGGGGTGCTGCTGGGCCAAAGCGGCCACGGCGCAGTGGTTCGACGCCAACAATCAGGCTGCGGCGAGCAGGAGGGAAAGCGCGCCAGGGAAGAAGCGCAACGTGAGCCGTTTCTGCACAGCTCTATTAGCCGTAGCGGAAGGCCATTCGTTCAAATTGGTTTTCGCGAACTCATCTTCGCCCGCCCGCTTCAGCTCATTTGCCCTTGCTCTCCAGGTTCTGGATCAACGCCTTCATCTCCCCGATCTCCCGGCGTTGCGCTTCGATGATTCCGTCGGCTAATTTGCGGACCCGCGGATCGGTGATCTTCGCTCGCTCGCTCGTGAGAATGGCGATCGAGTGATGCGGAATCATCGCCTTCATCCACGAGACGGTCCTCCACCGTGACCTGGCTGCGCACCAACCAGAGCGCCACCGCAAAGATAAGCGCGCTGCCGGCGAAAATAGCGAGGTTGGCCTTCGCGTTTTTGTACATCCCGAGCATGAACGCGAGCATGATGATCGCCATGGTCGCGCCCATATAGATCGCCATATAGGTACGCGTCTCGCTGAAGTAAACGTGGTCGAGCGCGTAAGTGTTCAGATACATCAAGCCGAACATGACCACCGTGGAGGTCACGATCATGGCGATGAATTTCGGGTAGGGGTTGCTATGTTTGTCGTGCTCCATAATTCAAGATCGCAGCCTAACCGCTGCGAGGTTGCATATCTTTCGCGCACTCAGGCGCATGCGTGAGCGTGATGATGTGCGCGGCGCCGGGAATGGTGCGCGTCTCGATGTTCGGATAATCACGAGCCAATTGCTCGCGCAGATCCGGCACTTGGGATGCGTCCTCCGTGCCGGCCACCAGCCGGATCGGCACGCTCACCTCCGCCAAGCGCGCCAACGCTCGCTGCCAATCCTCGAAAAAAATCTCCACCGCGCCTCGATAGGCCGGCCACGTGTGCAGGACCGCGCGCTCGCTCACCGCCACCGGCAAATCCGGCGACAGCGCGATTGCCAGCCAGCCCGCTGTTTGCCGAAAGGAGCACATCAGCTCGCACGACTTCCGCGCCAGTTTCGAATCCTGCGCGAAAAGCTTTTCCAGCATTCCCATCTCCCGGAGCCGCTCGCGTCCCTCCTTCTCATTGCGAAACAGCGGCGCGCCCCAAGTGACAACGCGGTTCACTTGGTCCGCGTGTCTAGCCGCCCAGTGCAGCGCGAGCAACCCGCCAAACGAATGCCCGCCCACGACCAGACGCGCGTTCGAAAATCCGAGTGTCGCCAGCATTTCGTCCAGTGCGCCGAGATGATCGTCGAGCGTGAAAGCGCCCCGCTCGCGATCCATGCTCCGGCTGAAGCCAAGCAAATCCGGCACCAGCAAGGTGCCCGCTTCCGCCAGCACATCGTAAGCGCTCCCGAACGTCTCACCGCTGGCGACCAATCCATGCAGCAAGAGAAAAACTGGCTCGCGTGAGCCCGCCACACGCGTCACCAAACGGCCCGTGCGCACGAACCGCCCGCGTCCCGGTTGCCACGCGCGCACCGCACGCGCGGTAAAGTGCCGCAACCACCACACGCCTACCAGCGCGGCAATTAGGCTCGCGCAGTTTAGAAGACGCCGCTTTGGATAAATGGGGAAGCGTTTACGATGCATGATCACAATGAGTTCTCACGCAAAGGACGCCGTGGTGCGAAGGAGAGAATCGGTTTCTGGCCTCTTGGCGACCTTCGCGAAACCTGGCGTGAGGTCCGCGGGAGCGTCGCTTGTTAGCGGTAGACGCCTTCATCGTGTGTCTCTGCCCGCAGTCTCCGCGAGCACGCGCTGAACGAGCGTGTTGCGGTATTTTTGTGACTCTTCGAACTGCGGCCAGTGGCCGGAGTCTTCGAACCAGATGAGCTGCTTGCCGCGCGGCGCGTCGAGGGAATCGAAGTAGCGCTGCGCGACTTCCCAAGTGACCACGCGATCATGGCGGCCCAGGAAAAAATAGACCGGCACTTCGAGACGCGGCGCCTCGCGGGAAAGATTTGTCTCGTAGAAGATTTCTTTCCAGAGCCGCTGCAGAGAATAGTGCGCCCCGAGCGGAATCTTGATGAGATCGATCCAGGAATACTCGGGCGAGGACAAGGCGAGCCGCACCATTCGGCCGCGGGAGACGGAGGAATGCTCGCGCTCTGAGTAATAGTGGACCCACTTCTCCATGAACTCATGATCTTCGGCGCTGTGCGGCGGCCGGCCGATCCGTCCGAGATCCGCGCTTGCCTTCTGATTGCTTTCCCGGTGTGCGGCCTCGAGCGCATATTGGTAACGCACCTGTTCGGTTTCGCGCAGATCGGCGGCCTGTCCGATGCCGACATAGGCGAAAAACAACTCCGGATGCTGCGCCACCAGTTGCGCGCCAAAGAGCGAGCCCCACGAGTGCGCGACTAGATAGACCTTCCGCACGCCGAGTCTCGTTTGCAGCCACTGTACCAACTCGTGCGCATCGGAGACGAATTGCGCGACGCGCATGGAGTCATCCGGAATCGACCACGTGTAGGATTTGCCCGCAGCCCGCTGGTCCCAATTAACGACGACGAAGTCGCGCTCCAGTTCCGCGTTCGTGTGGGAGAAAGGCATCGCTGGAAAACCGGGACCGCCATGCAGGAAAAGCAGCACCGGCTTGCGCACATCCTGCCCGCGGATGAGCACCCATTGCTCGATCCCGCCAAGCCGAACCTTTTCCAAGACATAAATTCCTTCAGCGGCTGAAATCCGCAGCCGCGCGGCCGCTCGCCGCTGCCACGAGGCGCGCACGAGGACGAGTGCGACTGCCGCGAGACAGAGGACGCTCGCCGCTGATACTGCCACGGTTCTGTTGAGCTTTTTCAACGGTGTCTTCTCGAAGCGCGGAGACTGAGGTTCCTCACGCAACGGTCGCGGAGGGCGCAAAGGTTTGCTGGACCTTGGCGAACCTTCGCGTCCTCTGCGTGAGGCTCATTCCGCCGTCGTCTCCAATTCGCGGCTGCGCGGCGCGCGCTCATTGCGCCACCCGCACGGTGAAGTTGTTCCGCGCTTCGCCAGCCGGGCCGATCACACTGGCCCGGCCATTATATTCGCCCTGCATAGCGATCTTGATCGAGCCGCGATAGACGCCGGGTTGCGCGGTTTTCTGAAGCGGCGCGTTCGCGCGCATGGGCATGCCGGGCATATCCATCGCCAACTCAAACGAAACCTTCTCCACCGCGGCCGGGGTGCCCGCGCGGGTCACTCGTATTTCCACGGGATTCTGGCCGACATGCAGCTCGGATTTTTTTCCGCGAATCTCGAACTGATAATCACCCACTGTTTCGCTCTGAATGGATTGGGAAAGTTGGCCGCCGCCGTCCCGCCCCGGCCAGAGCCACCAAGCGCCCACCACCAGGAGAAGGATACCCGCCGCACCGATAATCGCTCGCCGAACGGGCCGCCGTCGAGCTCTCGGCTGGACCGGTAGATCGCTCTCGCGTTCCGCTTCGCGGCTGCGCCACAAAAAGTAGATCGCTGGAATAATTAGCAGCGTCAGAATGGTGGAGCTGATCATCCCGCCAACCATCGGGGCGGCGATGCGTTTCATGGTTTCGCCGCCCGCGCCGTGACTCCACATGATCGGCAACAAGCCGGCGATGATCGCGCAGACGGTCATCATTTTCGGCCGGACGCGTTGCACCGCGCCTTCCATGACGGCGTGATTTAATCCGGCCAGAGTCGGCCGCGGGTGGCGGCGCTTTAGTTCCTCCCAGGCTTCGTCCAGGTAAACGATCATGACCACGCCCGTCTCGGCCGCGACTCCGGCGAGCGCGATGAAGCCGACCGCGACCGCGACGCTGAAGTTATAATCCAACGCCCAAAGCAGCCAGACGCCGCCGACCAGCGCGAAGGGGACGCTGAGCAGGACGATGAGCGATTCGGTGACGCTGCCGAAGTTGAAGTAGAGGA
>JBDUAH010000183.1:0-5313 GCA_040004745.1 Chthoniobacterales bacterium
CGTCGTAAACCGTATCCTTTCGATCAGATCGAGCCGAAATGGCAGACGCTTTGGGATGAGCGGCGCGACTTTCATACGCCGAATCCGGGAGAGGCGGACTTCGATTCCACCAAGCCAAAGTTTTACATTCTGGACATGTTTCCGTATCCGAGCGGCGCCGGGCTGCACGTGGGACATCCCGAAGGCTACACCGCGACTGATATCGTGGCGCGCTACAAGCGTCTGCGCGGCTGCAACGTCTTGCACCCGATGGGCTGGGATGCGTTTGGGCTGCCGGCGGAGCAATATGCGATCAAAACCGGACAGCATCCTGCCATCACGACGCGGGATAATGTGGCGAAGTTCAAAACGCAGCTGAAACGGATCGGTTTTTCCTACGATTGGGAGCGGGAAATCAGCACAGCGGATCCGAAATTCTTCCGTTGGACGCAGTGGATCTTCCTCCAAATCTACCACTCCTGGTTCAATCCGGAGACGCAACGCGCCGAACCCATCTCTTCCTACAGCGGCAACGATCCGGATTCTGTGCGTCTCGCATATGTCGCTGAAGTGCCCGTGAATTGGTGTCCGGAGTTGGGGACGGTTTTGGCTAACGAAGAAGTGATCAATGGCAAGAGCGAGGTGGGCGACTTTCCAGTCGTTAGGCGACCGATGCGGCAGTGGATGCTGCGAATCACCGCGTTCGCCGAGCGTTTAATCGACGAACTGGAGCCGCTCGATTGGCCCGCGGGGATCAAATTGCTGCAACGAAACTGGATTGGGAAAAGCGTGGGTGCGGAGATCGCGTTCGCCGTTTCGGAAAGCGGAGAGCGGGAAGCGGAAAGGGAGATCTCAGTTTTCACCACGCGCCCTGATACGCTTTTCGGTGCCACTTACATCGTGCTGGCTCCGGAAAATCCGCTCGTGAGAGCGGTGACGACCGATGAGCAGGAAAAGGCTGTGCAGCAATACTGCACACAGATTTCCGCGAAATCGGATCTGGAGCGGACTGATCTTGCGAAAGAGAAGACCGGCGTCTTTACCGGCGGTTACGCGATTAATCCAGCGAACGGGGAACGCATTCCAATTTGGATCGCTGACTACGTGCTGATGGGCTACGGGACGGGCGCGATTATGGCGGTGCCGGCGCACGATGCCCGCGATTTGGAATTCGCTCGGCAATACAATTTGCCAATCCGCACCGTGGTAGCAGCGCCCGAAGGTGCGGAATCGGTCGGCTACGCGGGGGACGGGATTGCGATTAACTCGCCGCCCATCGAGGGCCTTCCCACCGCCGAGGCGACGGAGAAAATCATCCGCTGGCTTGAAGAGCAGCAAGTCGGGAAACGCAACGAGCGCTATAAATTACGCGACTGGCTTTTTTCGCGTCAGCGCTATTGGGGCGAGCCTTTTCCCATTGTTTGGCGGGAGGGGAAACACGAGTCGATCCCGGAATCGGAACTGCCCTTGGAGCCGCCGCCTTTGGAAGATTTCAAGCCCACCGGCACGGGCGAACCACCTTTGGCAAAAGCGAAGGAATGGCTGCGCTACTCGGAAGCAGCCACGCGCGAGACGAATACTATGCCGCAATGGGCCGGGTCTTGTTGGTATTACCTGCGCTTCTGTGCTCCGCAGGAAGACCAGCGTTTCGTTAATGAAGCGGCGGAGCGCTATTGGATGGATGCCGGTAAGCCGGGCGGCGTCGATCTTTACGTCGGAGGAACGGAACACGCGGTGCTGCATCTTTTGTATGCTCGTTTCTGGCACAAGGTGCTCTTCGATTTGGGGGAAGTTTCCACGCCGGAGCCATTTCAACGACTCGTTAACCAAGGCATGATCCTCGGCGAGGACGGGCGCAAAATGTCGAAGCGCTGGGGCAACGTAATCGATCCGCTCGATGTCATCGCGGAATATGGTGCGGACGCTTTCCGCTGCTATGAGATGTTCATGGGGCCGCTCCAGCAAATGAAGCCGTGGAGCATGAAGGGGGTAGAAGGCGTCTCGCGGTTTTTGGCGCGGGTCTGGCGCCTGATCATGGAGGAGAACCAGGCTGGCGATTGGATTGTCTCGGAATCCGTGAAGGAAGTCGATCTCACTAAGCGTCAGCTAAAGGTGGTGCACGCCACGATCAAAAAAGTGACTGAAGACATCGAGTCGCTTTCCTTCAACACCGCGATTTCTCAGATGATGGTCTTCGTGAACGAATTCACGAATGTGGAGGTCAAGCCAGTTGCCGCGCTTCGCACGCTGCTCATTCTGCTGAATCCTTTCGCGCCGCATATTTCTTCGGAGCTGTGGGAGGCGCTCGGCCGGTTCTCCGGCGGCGTAGGCGACATCACTGATCAATCTTGGCCGGAGCATGACCCGACGTTGCTGATCGAGGATGAAGTCGAAATTATCGTTCAAGTGAACGGCAAATTGCGCGATCGCATCGTCGTGCCGCTGAACAATTCCGAAGACGAACTCCAGGCCGCCGCCCTCGCGAGCGCGAAGGTTCAGGAACTGGTCGCGGGCAAAACTATCCGCAAAGTCGTCGTGGTGCCGAATAAGCTTGTGAACATTGTCGCGGCAGACTGAGATAACCACCTATGTGGAAAGAATTTAAAGAATTCGCCGTAAAGGGAAACGCCGTCGATTTAGCCGTTGGCGTCATTATCGGCGCGGCTTTTGGAGCGATCGTTACTTCACTCGTCAAGGACATCCTGATGCCGCCGATCAGTCTGCTCACCGGCGGCCTCGATTTCTCGAACAAGTTCATGATTCTCAAGGACGCTCCTGGCGGCGGAGTTTTCTCTACCCCGGCGGAAGCGCTCAAAGCGGGCGCGATCACCTGGAATTACGGAAACTTCGTCACCCTCATTATCAATTTCCTGATCGTGGCGTTCTGCATTTTCCTCGTCGTGCGCGCGCTGAATAACATGAAGCGCCCTTCGCCGACGGCACCTCCGGTGGCCAAGGATTGCCCACTATGCCTAATGTCCATCCCGATCAAGGCCACGCGGTGCCCGCATTGCACCTCGGATTTAAGCGGGACGGCGCTAAGTTAGGCGGCCGCTGCGTGCTGTAAGCGCAGCACCCGCCGAGGAGTGCAAAGCCAAACTTCTGCACGTCCGTTTCCGGGCCAGATTGCTCCCGCTGCCCAAGGCGAAAACGCCGGCAAAATCCAGCGGCGTTCTTCCCGGATAAAGGCCGGGAGCTTGAGCCGCAATCCCGCGCCATCCGTGAGATAGCTTGCGGGATGATGATGACCAACGACCTGAATGCGATCGGGGGCGGGCGGACTGTTATGTCCATGGTGAAACTGAAAACCATCCGTCTCCCACGAATCCACCATGCCGAGCGCCGCGGCGATCTTTCGATCATGATTGCCTGCCAGGAGAACCGTTTCACATCGCTCTCGCAGGCGCGCGACGAGGTGTTCAGCGGGTTCCGCGGCAGCGCGATTGTGCACGAGGTCACCCAATAAAATCAGCCAAGTCGGCCGATAATCTGCGACCAATTCGAACAACCGCTTTTCGATCGAAGCCATTCCCCAGAGAGGGTGAAGCCGGCCCGCGGCGCGCTGGCTGATCTCGTAACCAAAATGCAAATCGGCCACCGCGAGCCAGCGCTGGCTTTGGTGAAACAGCGCCAGCCTGCCATCAAGAATCACGTCGCTTGTGAAAGAAATTCGACCAGGGAGAAGTGTCGGCATGAGGCGTGGGCGCGGGAAATTAAGGCTTGCCTCCTCCCGCTTCAAATCGTTAAGTCAGCGCCTTTGCGCCATGTCCAAGATCCTGAGTATCAGCCTTTTCCTAGCGTGCGCTCTGTCGCTCGTCAGTTGTGCCACGCCCACCCTCAGCACGGCCAACGTGTTCAACCCGAAGCGAATGGAAAAAGTGCGGACCACTGCCTATTCGCACAACGAGGGCAGTGGATCGAGCAACGCTGTCGGCCGCCGACTTTCTGGCGCCGGCATTCGCAGTGCGGCCGCTGATTGGTCACGCTTCCCGCTCGGGACCCGCTTCCGCATCGTTGAGAGCGGCGAGGAATACATCATCGACGACTACGGCGGCGCGCTTGTGGGCACGAATACGATCGACCTTTATAAATTACCTGGCGCCATGCATCGGTGGGGTGTTCGCCGGGTGGATATTGATATTATTGATTGGGGTTCGGAGACAGAGAGCCTGCGGATTCTGCGCCCACGTCGACGCGTTAGGATTGTCCAGCGCATGATTGCCAGCCTGGAAAAGAAAGAGACCGAGAAGAAGAAAAAGATTTAGCCGCGCGGTGCGGTCTTTCTTTTGACATTAGGGCCGGGGCGCTCCCACTTCCCCCTGTGAAAGTCCTGGTCGTCGGAGGTGCCGGTTACATCGGCAGTGTCTGTTCGGAGCTGCTGCTCGATGAAGGCCACGAGGTCGCCGTCTTCGATAATCTGATCGAAGGTCACCGCCGCGCCGTGGATGTGCGCGCTTCGTTTACGGAAGGGGATTTGGCCGAGCGCGCCCAGATCGAGGATGCGCTGCGAAAAACCGCGCCGGATGCGGTGATGCATTTCGCGGCCAGTGCCTTGGTGGGAGAGTCGATGGAGAACCCGTCGAAATATTTCCGGAACAATGTCGCGAACGGTCTGAATCTGCTGGACGCGATGGTCGCGACAGACGTTAGCCGTCTGGTTTTTTCTTCCACCTGCGCCACTTTCGGTCCGCCCGAGCGAGTGCCGATCGATGAAACGTTGCCGCAACGCCCGATCAATCCTTATGGCGAATCCAAACTCGCTTTCGAGCGCATCCTGCGTTGGTACGGCGAGGTCCACGACCTCCGTTTCGTCGCCTTGCGATACTTCAACGCTGCCGGGGCCAGCGAGCAATTCGGTGAAGATCACCGCATCGAGACTCACCTCATTCCGAATATCCTACGGGTCGCGCTTGGTCAGAAGGAGGAGGTCGAAGTTTTCGGGACGGACTACGAAACGCCGGACGGCACCTGCATTCGGGACTACATCCACATTCTCGATCTATCGCGGGCTCACATCCTGGCGCTCACGTCGCCCCAGAGTGAATTCTACAACATCGGGACGGGCGGTGGCTCAAGTGTGCGCGAGGTCATCGAAACCTGCCGGCAGGTCACCGGCCATCCGATTCCGCTCGTGGAAAAACCGCGCCGCGCTGGCGATCCGCCGCGGCTGATCGCGGCCTCCGACAAGATCAAAAAGGAGCTTGGTTGGGAGCCAGCGTATCAGGCATTGCGCGCCATCGTGGAGAGCGCATGGAAGTGGCACCAAAAGTTCCCGCGCGGCTACGAAGACTGAAAGCGCAGTCGCTGTATCTGCACGTGCGATCGAAAAAAAAG
>JBDUAH010000184.1:0-5313 GCA_040004745.1 Chthoniobacterales bacterium
GGGCTCCAGCGTGAATCTCGGGATGATCAGCATGAGTCTGCATAACGGCACCCACGCGGACGCGCGCTTCCATTTCAAGGACGACGGCTGGACGATGGAACAAGCGGAGCTGTCAACCTATCTGGGGCCGGTGATGGTGGCGGATCTTTCGCGCCAATATCAAGACGGGGCGATGCCGGAGATGACGATTGATGATCTCGTTTCTGTCGGTGACGCGCTCTCAAACGCTCCCCGGTTGCTGCTGAAGACGAATGTCTGGTTGGATTCGC
Source organism: Chthoniobacterales bacterium (assembly GCA_040004745.1). Lineage (GTDB taxonomy): Bacteria > Verrucomicrobiota > Verrucomicrobiia > Chthoniobacterales > UBA10450 > JACCTI01. The sequence goes on from JBDUAH010000184.1 coordinate 270, forward strand.
GCGTTTTTCCGGCGCAGATTCCTACGATCGCAGCCGACGTGCCGGCGTGGCTGAGCGCGAGGGGAGTGAAGTTGCTCGGTTTCGATGTGCCGTCGGTCGATGAGATCACCTCGAAGGATTTGCGCAATCATCACGCGCTGGGCGCGGCCGGGATCAACATTATTGAATCGCTGGATTTGCGTGAGGTCGAAGCGGGGCGCTATCAGCTCTCGGCGTTGCCGCTGAAGATCGCGGGCGGCGATGGTTCGCCGGTGCGGGCCGTGCTTTGGCGGGAGTGACATTCTGAGCACGACGACGCAGAGCGGTTCCTGGCTCGAGCGGAGCGAAACGTTCTGGATCGTCGCGATTCTCATCACGGTCCTGTTCGCGGCGCGCAATTACCCGTTTCACCTCGACGATTACGAGCAGGCGAAGCAGGCCTTCACTTCCTTCGAAATGGTGGAGCAGGGGCATTGGCTCTATCAACACACGCCTAACGAGAGGATCGCGACGAAGCCGCCGTTGGTCGGCTGGATATCGGCGGCGATTTTCGAACTGACGCGCTGGTGGGAGATCGCGTGGCGTTTGCCGTCGCTGGCGGCGGCGATTTTGCTTCTGGCGATTTTGGCTCGGAGCGTTTCGGCGGCGTACGGATCGGCTTCGGGTCTTCTCGCGATGAGCGCGTTTGGGTTCAACATGTTGTCTCCCCGGCTCGCCACGCTAGTCCGGACGGACATGGTCCTGGCGCTAATCGTGTTCCTGCTCGGCTGGCGAATCTGGCGCAAGATTCGATCTGACGAGGAGAAATGGGAGACGCGGGATCGTGTGATGATGTTCGCGCTTTTGACCGCGTCGATGCTTATCAAAGGCCCGATCGTCGCGGCGTTTTTGCTTCCGGGCATGCTGCTGTTTCACTGGCTGCGGCGGAACTCGAAAATCTCGGCTTGGTTTGGCTGGTGGCCTTGGCTAGCTGCGCTGGCGGTGTTCGGTCTCTGGGTGGCGGGCGGAATCGCGTGGGTGCCAGATTTTTACGAGCAGGTGGTGCTGCGGGAATTCGCCGGCCGCTTTAGCGAGACGGTGCATCGTCCGCAGCCGATCTATTTTTATGTACCGCACCTACTGCATAAATTTGCGCCGTGGAGCATTTTGATGATCGCGCTGGCGTTAGTGGGCTGGCGGAGCGGAAGCGAATCATTCCGCGAGCGATGGCGCGCTCTTCCTCCGGAAATGGCGTGGCTGATTTGCTGGGTATTTGGCGGTTTGTTGGTGATGTCGCTTGTTCCATCCAAACGCGTCGATCGCATCTTTCCGGTCGTCCCGCCGCTGTGTCTTCTCCTAGCGGCGCAATACGCGCGAGCCTCGGCTTGGAAGCAGCGCTGGTCGACGCTGGCGATCGCAGTAGCCGCGCTTGGCCTTACCGGATATGTGGCGAGCGAGATTGTGGGCGCGGTGCGCTCTCGTGAAAATGCGCTCGCAAAGTTCGGCGAAGCGGTGCGGAGCGAAGCGACGGCGCGCGGCTGGCGTTACGAAGTGATTGGCGGGAAGGAGGAAGGGCTCCTTCTCTATCTGCGCAAAACCCACTTCTCAAAGCGCGACCAGATCATTGCGCGGTGGAACGCAGGCGAATTGGACGCGCTGGTCTTGCCAGCGGAGGAATTGACCGATTACTCGGTACATTTGTCCGACGTAGCGCGAACCAATTTGGAAGCGTCGATCACGGTAAATGGCAGGGCGCGTCGCTATCTGCTGCTGGCGCGAGAAAAACGGACCCCGCGGTCGCGATAGCGCGGGTCGCTGACGCAAAAGCTCGCTCGACTTCGCTCCGCTCCGCGGCAACTTTCCTCTCCTTGAGCGAGTTTCCCAAAGCAGAAATCGAAAGTCTCTGGTGCCCGTGGCGGGTCGAGTATTTCGAACAGGAGAAGCCGAACCCAAATTTTCTCTCGGAGGCAGCGCAGGCGAGTGACGACGCGGCGCATCTGGTGCTCGCGCGGCGCAAGAATGCCTTTCTCATGATGAACCGTTATCCCTACGCGGTCGGACACCTTATGGCGGTGCCTTATCGGAGGACGGGGGACGCTGCCTCGTTAGGCGAGAACGAAGTGCTGGAGCTTTGGCATCTGGCGATGCATGCGCAGGCTCTGTTGCGCGAAACGATGAAAGCGCAGGGCTTTAACATCGGATTGAACCTTGGGCCATGTGCCGGCGCGGGCGTGCCGGATCATCTCCATCTTCACATCGTGCCGCGCTGGAGCGGCGATACTAACTTCATGCCCGTGCTGACCGGGACGCGCATGTTGTCGGAAGGTTTGCAAAGCTTGTACCAGAAGCTAATTCAGACCCAATCTCGTCTCGCGGCCGCGGCGTCGCACGACGCGTGAGCGAGCAAACTTCACCCCCGCCGCCGCGCGCTGGGTTGGGTTGCCTCGGCAAGAGTTGTGGGACGTTTCTCGCGTTGATTGCGTTCTTGGCTCTGGCGATGGTGGGGGGATCTTTTTGGGGCCTGCACTATCTGCGTGGTTATTCCTCCGCCGATCCGGTGACGCTCCCATTGGTAAATGAAACCACTTCGATAAAGAGAGAAGCGTCGCCTTTCGAGCCGACCCATCCCGGGATTCCGCGAGTGGGCGATTGGAAATCTTTTCAGGAAGCCGCGCAGCGCGGTGATGCGGTCATGGTCGCCCTGAGCGCGGACGAAATTAACCGACTCCTCGCCGAATCTTCTGACACCCGAGGCAAGGTCTTCGTCTCGATCGACGGAAATATTGGCCGTGTTCAGATGAGTTTTCCGCTGCAGGACGTCCCGTTCATGAAAGGCCGCCATCTCAACGGCGAACTCAAAGTCCAGTCGGCGCCCGATGGCGATCCGGCCAAAGTGCGCATCTTCGACATGCGGCTCAACGGGCAATCTGTCCCAGAGGATTTCCTGGACCGGACCTTGTTTGGCTATCCTCCGCTTCGCGTCCTCGTGACGGGATGGATCGACAATCAGCGCATCGAAACGTTCCGCATCGAGAACGGTTGCGCCATCGGTGAGAGCTGCGCGACGCTTTGACCGCTATTGCATGATCTCGCGCACGAAGACGTTCAACTGGCCGTCGGATTGTTTGCGCACTTCCGTGATTTCGTAAGGGCGAGCGTCATCGCGGGTGACCGTGTCCCCACGGGCGGGCGGTGCGATCCCGGAAGGAAACTCGACCACGATGCGGGTGGAAGAAGGCGCTCCCAAACGCAGAACGGATTCCGCGATGTTGCTCTTCGGCCGCAAAACAGCGCGATGCGCTTCCGCGAAATTCACCACGAACTGGCCGCGAAGATAAACGCGCTCTCCCGCGAGGCCACGGACCGCAACGTCATTCAAATCGCCAGGAGTGATCAAACGGCCGGCGGGCATTTTCCCGGCGGGATAAGTTTTCCACATCCCGCCGCCCGCGGTGGAAGCGAGGGTCGTTGCGACGCCAGCAGGTGTCGGGGCAACAGCGGGGACCGTGGGGGCAGGGGAAACCGCGGCGAGGACAGGAGAGGCGGTGGCCAAAGGCGCAGGGGTCGTTACGGCCACAGCGGTGGGCGCCGGGGAAGCCTTATCTTTCTTAGCTAGCTTGCCGCCCTTGGGCGTGGGTGAAACTTTCGCCACCGCGGCCGGGGTGGGCGAATTGAATCCAGGCGGCGGCGTCTCGATCGGTTGCGCCGCCTCGACTCGCACGAGTTCGTTTGCCGGATTGCTGGGAATGGGTGTGTCATTTAGCCCCGGGAGCCGAACGCCCTGCGTCGGGGGCGCGACCTTTTGCCGGTAGGATGCATACCGGATCTCAGCTTTGCGGCGGGACGATTCTTTAAAAATCGGCCATCCGGCAGCCATGTTAAGGGAGAGGGGCGGTTCGAGGCTGAACGTGCCTCGTCCCTGCGTAACCGTGTAGCTGCCGTAAAGCAGCGGCACAGCGGTCACCATCACCCGGCCATCGGCCAGCCGCTCCACATGGACCACAGCCGACAAATCGTGGCCGCGATCGAGCCGGATTTCGAGTCCGGTGACCAGCGTCTCCTTCATCAAAGGAACGGCTTGGGCATCGGCCGGGTAGACGTGCTCCATCAGCAGTTCGCCGTAATCGGACGCGCTCGTTACTGACGCCACGCCCGAAGTGAACAGGTCGTTAGCCCCGAGTTCGCGCGTTTCCATGATCGTGTAACGCCCGACCACGTATTGCACCATGCCGGCCATCTGCTGGAAGTTGCGGATGTAATTGCGCGCCAACTCCGCGTTCGCGCGCGCCAGCTCCGCAGGCCGGAGCGCGCTGTAGCGTTCGTAGAGCTGTTTCCCGGAAAGGAATTCGCCCGGCGGGGCGGCGGTGAGCTGGAAGCGTTTTGGCTCCTCGATTTTGTGCAGCTTTTGCAGAATGCGATAGCTGTCCGGCCGTTCCGGTTGTCCGAAAATATAAAAACTGCCGAGCCAGGCCGCGAGCGCGAACCCGCTTAAAAGCAGGATCACGATCGTCCAGCCGAAGAGATTGGCTTTGCGGCGTGGTTGACCGTACGGCTCGTCGTAACGGAAGAGTGAGGGGTCCATCTAAGCGCGTTCGCCCGGCGGAGGCGCCATCTTCAAGCAGGCTGTGCTGGTTCGAAGGAAGTGCCGCAACCGCAGGTGCGGGCTGCGTTTGGATTCACAATCTGAAACCCGGTGCCAGTAAGGCCATCGTTATAATCGAGCGTGGCGCCGCGGAGAAGCTGCGCGCTTTCCTGATCGACCAAAAACTCGACGCCGTCCCGCGCCACGATGGCGTCGCCGTCCTTTCGCGCGTCGAGAGACATCTCGTATTGCAACCCGGAGCAGCCCCCTTTTGCAATCCCGACGCGCAGACCTTTTCCGTCGCTCTCGCTCTGGCTTTCGAGCAGAGAACGGAGCTGGCGCACCGCGTTATCCGTGACTTCGATCATGGTAAAAACGAGCGTATCGCGACGATCGTGCAAGTCAACCGGCGCGCCTTTCCGGCACTCCTATTCACACTCTTGATCTTACTCTTAATCCTCCGGGGGAAAGGCCCCATCCGGATGAGGATTATGAGTAGGAGGG
>JBDUAH010000185.1:0-5297 GCA_040004745.1 Chthoniobacterales bacterium
GAGCCCGAGTTCCGTCGCGCCGGCGATGAGCCGCGCATCCGGATTCTCTGCCATCATCTGGAAGAGGCGAGGAAACGAGGCCGGACGAACGAATTTCTCGTTCCCGGACGTGTAGCGCGTCGCGCCTAATTTGGGGTTCGCGCTCTTGAGCTGCTCGTAGAATCGATCGCTACCATCGCGTTGGGCAAGCGCATCCGCCGCAGCATCACGGATCGGTCGATAGCCGGTGCAGCGGCAGAGATTTCCGCAGAGTTGCTCGTCGAGTTGCGCTGCCGTCTTCAGGTCTTTCCGGTAGTAACCTTCGAACATCGACATGATGAAGCCGGGGGTGCAGTAGCCACACTGCGAGCCAAAGTTTGCCACCATCGCGCTCTGCACTGGATGCAATTTTCCACAGCCGACGCCTTCCACCGTCACGATGTCGCGCCCGGCCATGAGCGGCAGCGGCACGAGACAACTATTGATCGCGCGATAGCAACGTTTCCCGCGCGCGTCGCGATCCACGATTGCCACCGAGCAGGCCCCGCAATCCCCCTCCGCGCATCCCTCCTTCGATCCCGTCAGCCCACTCGTCCGCAACCATTCGAGCAACGTCACATTCGGCGACACGCTGTCGATGCTGACCGGCTTTCCGTTCAGCCGGAACTCGATCGCGTTGCTCATTGGCCACGCCGGCTTTGCAGGATCTTCAAAAAGGAACGCGAACGAATTTCTTCCAGCGAGAGACCGGTCTCCAACGCTTCACTCTCGGTGATTGCCCCGCAGGCGATGCCGCGCAGGAAAAAATTTAACAGTCCCTGTCCGGTGGCAGCGTCATCAAAAACGTCGCCATGCAGCGAAGCCAGCGCCGCCTTTTCCACGAACGCCTTCAACCGACTGGAAGCGCTCGTTAGGCCGCCGAGAAAAAAATTGTAAACCGCGGCATACCGCGTGACGAACTGCGCCGGATGCAGGTCCCAGCCTTGGTAAAAGCCGTTACGGAGTGAGTGCATGTTATCCTCGTAACCCAACCGCCAGGCTCCCTCCACGGACGCGCGGTTCTGCTCCCGTTGCTCGACAGTTAGCGGCTTGCCCTCACTTGCGCGATGCGGTCCCGCCGGCAAAATATTCGTCGCTCCGTCCGACAAATGAATCCCCGTCCCGGCGGTCGAGACCAGCATCATCTGACGCGCGAAATCACACGTCGGATGTCGCATAGCCTGATAGGCCGCCGTAATGCCGCACGACGCCGTGTAATCATAAACGCCGAAGTGAATGCTTCGGCAGCGTCCTTCCGCGGCGTCGATCAATGAGCCGATCGCGATCTCGCCCCGCGCATTGATGATCGCCTGCGGGGTCTCGATCATTGGTTCGATTTGCAACGTACCCGCGGCCAGGCCGCTCCGCTTTTCCAGCAGCTCAAAGAAGCGCACCGCCGCCTGCATCTGCTCTGGCAGCTGAATCTTCGGCACTGTGACGATGAAGTTCTCCGGCAGCGAGCCGTTTGTTCCCGCCAGGAGCGCGTTTAGAAAAATGTCGAGCGTCCGAAAGCTGCGTGCGCGGAGATCCTCATTCAGCGGCTTGATCCGGATGCCGATGAAAGGCGGGAGCGATTTCGCGTTGAACCCGCGGGCCACTTCAGCCGCGCTGGTGGCAGCGTGGCCATCTTCCTCGGCCTCGGCGCGATTACCGTAGCCGTCTTCGAAATCGAGACGGAAATCTTCGATCGGCTCACGCTGCAGCTTCTCGACCACGCGATCATAGACCTTCTGGGCAAGCGATCTGTCCGCGTCCCAACCCACGGCTTCGCTCAACGATTCGGCATTGGGCGCATATTCCTGCAACGAACGCAGAGCCACGTCGCCCAAGCGCGCTGCGGTCTCCGCTTTGAAGAGATGCGCACCTCCATAAACGGTGTGGACGGCCTGCCGCTTGTTGGATTCGCCAGGGTAGCGCTGCATGAACGCGCGGTTCGCCTTCGCCAGCGCGGCGCTGATTTCTTCGACTTCGTCTGGCGGCAGACTGGTTGGCTGGCTCATAGGGATGTTGCTTGCGGCCTAACGAAACGCCCAAATGGCCGAGCGGGGAAATTACCATCCTCGAAGATGCTTTGTCCCCGTAAAAATGTGTGCACGATCCGCGCGTCCAGTTTTCTTCCGGCATAGGGAGTCTGTTTGTGCCGGTAATGGAGCGAGTCCGTAGTGATGTTTTCCCTAGTGTTCGGATCCACAATCGTAAAATCGGCGTCCTTCCCGATCTCGATTCCACCCTTTCGCTTCAAGCCGAAGCGTTGCGCGACCCCAAAGCTCGTTAGGCGGACGATGTCCTGCGGCAAAATTTCTTCGATGCCGCAAAGGAGTGAGAGCAAATGCTGACAGCCGGAGATCCCGCCCCAAACTTCGAAAAAATTCGATCGCTCTTTCATCTCCGGCGGCGACGGCGAATGATCCGAACCAATCGTGGTTACATTGGCCAGGCTGCGACGCAGTTCACGCTGCTCACGCGCAGAACGCAATGGCGGAGCGCACTTCGCCAGCGCACCCACCGTCACCATATCATCATCGGTCAGCACCAAATAATGTGGACAAGTCTCGCACGTAACGTCGAGCCCCTCCGCGCGCGCCTCCGCCACGAGACGAACGCCTTCGGCAGAACTGACATGCACGATGTGCAGTTTGCAGTGTGTCTCGGCGGCGAGATCAATCGCCCGCTGGATGGCTTCCAACTCCGCCGCGACCGGTCGCGAGTCGAGGTAATCGCGCGCGGACGTCCGGCCTGCCTTGATCGCCTCTTGGGTCAGTTCGCGCGTCATTGCCTCGGACTCCGCGTGCACCGCCACGATCATATCCAGCTCGGCGGCGCGCAGCATTCCATCGCGCAACGTGACATGGTCCACCGCCCCGAAATCCTCAATGCCGCTATTCGACATGAAGGCTTTCACGCCGACCACACCCCGCTCACGGAGCGTCGCCAGCTCATTGACATTGCCCGGAACCAAACCGCCCCAAAGCGCAAAATCGACCATCGACGATTGCTCAGCGGCCGTGCGTTTCGCATCGAAGCTCGGTCCGTCGATCGTCGGTGGATGCGCGTTTAGCGGCATGTCGAAGATCGTCGTGGTGCCACCTGCGGCAGCCGCGCGTGAGCCAGTGGCGAAGCCTTCCCAATCTGTGCGACCGGGCTCATTGAAATGAACGTGCGCGTCGATCACGCCGGGGAAAATGATCAGATCATGCGCGTCGATCTCAGATTGGCCCGAGCCTGACAAGTTCTGCCCGAGCGCGACGAATTGGCCTTCGCTGACTCCGATGTCTTGTTCACCGCGCACGAGCAAATCGAAATCACTCATGCGTCAGGATTCACGCGAATGTTCCCCACACCCGCAGCCGGCTGACTCCGCCATCCGGATAAATGTTTAAGCGCAGGTGGGAGCATTTCTCCACGGGAGCCAGTTCCTTCTCGAAGAAATGCCGCGTGTGCGCTTGCAATTTCGTCTGCGGCAAAATTTCGGCCCATCGCGTCTTCTCGCTGGTCAGATCGTCCGTCGCGGCATCAGGCGCGGCGCAGCCCTCAATCGAGCACCGGTCAGGGTAATTGCCCTTAAAGTGATTGGTATCCACCTCGATTTTCTGGATCGTTCCGGCCCGACCCAGTTTCAAAATAATCCAGTCGTGCCCTGGCCCGCGTCGTCGCTTCGTTTCCCAGCCGTCGCCCATGTTTTCCGAGCGCCCTGGCATGATCAGATTATTCATCGAACTGAAAAACATGTCACTGCAAGCGAGGGGCACGCCGCCATTTTCGATCGCCGCCAGGTCGATCATCTCACTGGCTTTCAGCTTGCTCCAATCCGGGACGACAACTCCGTAAAGGCGCAGCCGCGCCACGCCGCCATCGGGGAAAATATTTAAACGCAAATGCGTCCATGCTTCCCCGTTTGCGATTTCGAAGAGATTTTGCGAGCCAGGATTCAGCGGCGATTTTGCGAGAATCGATAACCATTCCAGCTGCTCCATCGCGGTCGGCTGCTTTGGGAAAGCATTCGTTAGGGAGAGCGCATCGAGCGAAGCGAAGGGCGGATGATTTCCCAGAAAATGATTGGTATCGATATCTACCTGCTTGATGATCCCGCGCAGGCCCAGTTGCACGACACACCAATCGTGGCCGGGCGTTCGCCGACGGCGCGACTCCCAGCCATCCATCCATTTTCCATGGTCAGTGTATTTGTCTGGAATAAAGATTCCGCGGCCGGGCTTCACGAGATTTTCTTTCTCCGCGAAGAACTCATCGTTGGCGAGGAGCGCGGTCCCGCCGATCCTCTCGGAGACTAAATCAACCAAGCCGGCCGGCGGGGCCGCTGCGGAATCGGGGGTGCTCATTCGTGATGCGATCGACGGGTAGGGTCGCCGCGCTGCGGCGACCAAGAGGCGTGCTCTGCTTTGGCTAGTTCCGTCCTTTGGGAGATACACCTCCCTTTCGGAAGGCGCAGCGCGCCGTCCCTACCCTCGCAGTCGAAGCGTGAAACGCGCATGCGAGATCCTAGCTCCCCCGATAGGTGCTGTAAGCCCAAGGTGAAACGAGAAGCGGCACGTGATATTTCGCCGCAGCGTCACAAATCGTGAACCGCACTGGCACGCGATCCAGGAACTTCGCTTCGCCAAAGTAGTCGGCTACATGGAAGACCAATTCGTAGTCGCCGGTCTTCATTTCATCGCCGGAAAGCAACGGCGCATCAGTGCGGCCATCGTCATTTGTCGTCACCGTTTTCAGTAAAACGGAACGATCGCCTGACCAGAGCTCGATCTTCATCCCGGCGGCGGGCTGGCCGCGGGCGGTATCGAGGACGTGAGTGGAGAGGGTGCTCATTGAACGAGGTCGCGCAGGCGCAACCCAGCAATCTTGTAGATTTCTCCGAGCGCAGTTTCGATCTCTTTCTCACGCGAATTTTGCAGGCGCTCCGGGAAAGCACGCAGAATCGCGTCCTTCTTGTTCAACCGCGCGCAGATGATGAAGGGAAAACCGAACCGCTCTTTGTATGCGCCGTTGTAGTCGTCGAAGCGCTGAGTTTCCTCTGCGCTCAGGTCCCCCAACCCGGCGCCCGCCTGTTCCTTCGTCGATTCGTTGGTGAGAATCGCGCGCCCGACCAAATCCGGGTGCGCACGAATTAGGGCCATCTTTTCCTCGTCGCTTGCCTTGTTCACGCTCTCACAAAGCCCCGAGTGTATCTCTTCGCGGGTCCCGAATGGCCGTTGCGCCGAAGCCCGCTCTGCTACCCACGGCGAATGCTCAAAGACCGGACCGATCACGCGCGTGCCCGCTGG
>JBDUAH010000186.1:0-5296 GCA_040004745.1 Chthoniobacterales bacterium
AAAACAGCGAGCCCTTTTGCCGTCACGCTGGACAAGCGAGCCGATTATCAGATGATGCTCTTCGCGGTCGCGCCGGACTGGTCCGTTGCCCTACCGTGACCGGCTGCTCACACTCACTCGCAAATGGAATTTCGCGTCAAACGCGCCGCACGCATCGAGGCCGAGATCACCGTCCCGGGCGATAAAAGTATCTCGCATCGCGCGGTCATTTTAGCCGCACTCTCGAACGGCCCTTGCGTCCTGCGCGGATTCCTCGCAAGCGAAGATTGTCTGCACACCGTCCAGGCTTTGCGCGCTTGCGGGATCAAGATTGAGCAGCCCGAACCGGACCTCCTCATCGTGCATGGGAAGAAGCGCCTCCTCACGCAGCCGCCCGCCGATATCGATTGCGGAAACTCGGCGACCACGATGCGTTTGCTCACCGGACTGCTCGCCTCGCAACCCTTCGATTGCCGACTCGTGGGTGACGCCACCCTGGCGCGACGCCCGATGGACCGCGTGATCGCGCCGCTCCGCTTGATGGGGGCAAATATTGTGGCCGAAGGCCCTAACGAGACACCGCCCTTGCGAATCACGGGCTCGAAGTTGCGCGGAATTGAATACGATTCGCCTGTTCCGAGCGCGCAGGTGAAGAGCGCTGTCTTGCTCGCCGGTCTTTTCGCCAAAGGGAAGACGACCGTGCGCGAGCCATATCCCAGCCGCAATCACACGGAGTTGATGCTGAATTATTTCCTCGTCCGCACCGCGAAGGAAGAGGACGGCGGAGTTACAATTTTTGGCGATCAACAGCCAGAGTCGCGCGACTTCATTATCCCCGGCGATATTTCATCCGCGGCTTTCTGGCTCGTCGCCGCCGGCGCGCAGCCGGGCGGACATCTCATGGTGCGCGGTTGCGGATTAAACGATACCCGTACCACGCTGCTCGGAGTCCTCGTTAGGATGGGCGCGCAAGTCCGGGAAGCGATCGAGGACGTGGATCAGATCGAGCCGCGCGGCACGGTCGAGATCACCGGCGCGCCGCTCAAGGGCACCGTCATTCAGGGCAAGGAAATTCCGCAACTCATCGACGAGTTACCGGTCCTAGCCGTGGCGGGAGCGCTTGCTTCGGGCACGACCACGATTCGCCACGCGGAAGAATTGCGCGTCAAAGAAACCGATCGCATCGCCGCCATCGCCCATAATCTCCGCGCCATGGGTGCGCAGGTCATCGAACTCGCTGATGGCTTGGAAATTCATGGCCGCGGCTCGTTGCGCGGCGCGCGCGTGGCCAGCTTTGGCGATCATCGCATCGCCATGGCTTTCGCCATTGCCGGCCTTTTTGCCGACGGCGAAACGATCGTCCAGGATGCCCAGTGCGTGCATGAATCGTATCCGGAGTTCGCGAAGGCGCTGGAGGAGATCGTGAATCCGAAGCACGTCCGGGTGACCACGCCAGTCATCAGTTCGCTAACGCCGTCAAAAGTTGACGACGAATAACATGCGCTCCGAGCGCAGTTCCGACTCCGACGCGACTGCCTATCGACGCGTCATCGCAATCGATGGCCCCGCTGCTTCCGGCAAGAGCAGCGTAGCGCAGCTCCTCGCGCAGCGGCTCGGCTACGTTTACGTGAACTCCGGCGCGATGTATCGCGCCGTGACCTGGCACGTCATCGCGCGCGGGGTGGACCCGCAGAACGCCGAAGCCGTCGCGCAATTGATCGAGAACGCGCAGATCGATTGCGATCTCGTGGCTTACGAGTCGCGCATTTTGATCGAAGGCGAGGACGTCTCGGAACATATGCGCGACGTGCGGGTGAATGCGGAGGTTTCCCCGGTGAGCAGCGTCCTGCGCGTGCGCGAAGTGCTCGTGGCCAGGATGCGCGCTTATGCCCTAACAAATGATGTCGTCATGGAAGGCCGCGATATCGGTTCGGCCGTTTTCCCGGATACGCCCCATAAATTCTACATCGATGCCACACCGGAAATTCGTTTCCGCCGCCGCGCGGCTCAAGGCCAGGCCGATCCCATTGCCCGGCGCGATCACGCGGATTCGTCACGCCGCGCATCGCCGCTCACGATTGCGCCCGATGCGGTCGTCATAGACAGCTCTCACCTGTCGATCGCAGAGGTGGTGGATCAAATTATCGAGCGCTTAAAGTTCGATGGCGTGACGAGCCACGATGCATTGCAGGCCCCGCCGGTCACGCAATGAATCTTTGGTATTGGGGTGGTTATTTTCTGAGTTGGTTGCTCGCGAAGATCTTCTTCCGGTTTCGTGTCCAGCATCGCGAGCGTCGCATTGCGAAGGGGCCGGTCATCATCGCGATGAATCACGAAAGCTATCTCGACCCGCCGCTCGCTGGCATCGCTTCAGGCCGCGAGATGTATTTCCTCGCGCGGAACACGCTGCTCGATGTGCCGGTGCTCGGTTGGTTCCTGCCGCGCTTCAACGTCATCCCTGTCGATCAAGAAGGTAACGATCGCAGCGCCTTGAAAGCGTTGATCCGTATTTTGAAACAGGGACGCGGAACCGTTGTCTTTCCGGAAGGTGCGCGCACGCTCGACGGAAAGCTTCAGCCCGCGCTGCCCGGCCTCGGTTTCGTCATCGCCAAAACGCTCGCACCGGTCCTCCCGATGCGGATTTTCGGCGCGCACGAGGCTTTACCGCGTGGCGGAAAGCGCGTGAAATTCCGCCGCCTCACCATTGTCATCGGTGAGCCAATTTACTTCACCGCCGCCGATCTCGAGCCGCGCAGCAAGGAACTTTACGGAAAGCTAAGTGAGCGAGTGATGATGGCGATCGCCGCCTTGCAGCTGGAATAGCGGACAGGCTTGCGCGCGGCGAACGAGGCGGAGATACTGCCGCGTGAACCCGAAGCGAGTCGACAACGATCCCTCCACTCCGGAGCCGCTCGTGCCCGCGGGCGGCCTCCAGGTGATGGCGCTCATCCTGGTCGCGATGACGCTGGTGGCCGTTTACTCAAACGTGCAACGCGTCCGTCGCGGCCAAATCGAAACGGTCACAATCGCACCCGCGGCACCGACTGCGACACCTGCCTCGCCCGCCCCTTAAGGCCGCGGCGTGGGTTTGGTTCGAATAAGCAACAACCACTTTGGTCTAACCCACGATGAAAAAGCTCAGTCTCCTCCCCATTGCCATCCTTCTTTTCGCGGTTTCCTGCGAGAAGCCTGTGTCCGAAACGGAACGAAATGCCCAGGTCGAGCGCGAGGTGCAACAGCGTCTCGCCTCCGAGCGCCAGACCGCGGATCAAGATCGCCTCGCGCAACAACAAACCGATCTGGACGCGCGGGAACGCGCGCTCGCCGAAAAAGAAAACGCTCCCGCCGAAAAGAAATCCGTCGCCGTCGCGACGCCTCGGCCGACCGTCCGCCGGGAAACCCATTCCGCTTCTTCGGATAATCGAGCCCCGCGTTCCTATGACACTTTTTATCGCAAGCTCGAACCCTACGGCGCCTGGCGCGAGACGGACACCTACGGCTACGTCTGGCAGCCGCGCACCGCGCAGCAATCGCGCAACTGGCGTCCATACACCGATGGTCGTTGGGCCTATACCGACGCGGGCTGGACCTGGGTTTCCGACGAGCCGTTCGGCTGGGCCACTTATCATTATGGACGCTGGACCCGCCTGCGCGGAGTCGGCTGGGTCTGGGTTCCGGGCGAAGAATGGGCGCCGGCTTGGGTCTCCTGGCGCACCAGCGACGAGAACGTTGGCTGGGCTCCCTTGCCGCCTGAGGCACGCTTTGAACGCCGCACCGGAATCAAGAAATGGGCCGATAGCTATTACGACATCGACGCCGACGAATATGTTTTCATCCCTAACGAAGACATCGGCGCTGAGAATGTGGGCCGCTCCGTCATTCCCGTGGAGCGCAATGTCACGATCGTGAATCAGACGACGAACGTGACCAACATCACTTATAACAACACCACAATCGTTAACGAAGGCCCGAACTACGACGAGTTGCGCAGCCGCAGTCGTCGGCCGGTCGAGCGCCTGCGTTTGGAGCGCGAATATAACATCCAGGAAGATTCCACCCCGCAATCCACCGTGCGCGGCGGAGTCCTCTCGATCATGACTCCGCTTTTCACCGCTCGCGCCACGCAGCGGCCGCGGAACGTCGGCGCGCCGATTCAGCGGGTCACGACTGAGCGCGAAGTAACTGCCAGCCAGCCAGAAGCCCAGCGCGCCCGCGCCAAGATGAGAGCGGAAGCCACACCACCCACGGATGCGCCCTCGAAGACCTTCGAAAAGCCAGCGGTCTTGGAGGGCACGCCGGCGCCGGTTGCGGCTGCTACGGCCACTCCCGCCACCACGCCAACCGCTACCGCCGAGCCAACGGCTGCACCCACGGCTGCACCCACGGCTGCGCCCGCTTCTACTCCGAGTGCGACGGAAACCCCGCGCCGCGGCCCGCGTTTCAGGCCCACTCCAGAAGCGAATCCTGTAGCCACCGCCACTCCGGCGACCACCGCCACAGCAGTGCCCACCCCGGCTCCAACCGCCACACCAGTGCCCACCCCAACTCCAACGGCGACGCCTGTGCCCACCCCGGTCGCGACTCCTGCACGTGGCGTAACGGATCCTCCCGAGAGGACCGGCGAAGCTCCCCCAGATCAAACATCCGAGGCTGTCGACGGCCGGAAGCCTCGCGGCGCCGCCGGCGAAAAACGCCGAGCCAAGGACGAAGTGAAAAACACGAAGATGCGCGAAGCGGCGGCCCGCATGGCGGCTCCACCTAAGCCTGCGGCCACCCCGCTGACCGCTGCTGAGCCCGTCGCGCCCAGAGCGGTCACGCCCCCTCCCGCCGCCTCCCCCGACGAGTCGGCAGCGATTACGGAGCCAATCGAAGCGACTCCCATGTTAAAGGAAGCCGGACGCCGTGGAGGACCCCGCGGTCACATTCCGAGCAAGGCGCCGGCAGCCACAGCGCCGCTGGCCGAGAGCACGCCCTTAGGAACGGCAACGCCGACGCCCACTCCAACCCCGACGCCGGCTGCAGAGAAGGCGCCAAAGGCCGATGAGGACGCTGCGTCTTCCGAAAATCCAAAGGCGAAGCCCGACGGAGCGAACGAGCCCTAACGAGTCTTGCTTTTGCCAGCATTGTGGCGTCGCCACCACCGACTGGACGCGGCTGCCGACTAGCCTTTGCCGCCCGCGCGTTCCTCCGCCAGCTTTCTCGCGTAAGAAAGCGTGTCGATCGCATCGACCGTTTTATCGCGCCGGATCGCCTTGATCCGCGGAAACCGCAGCGCCAACCCGCTCGCGTGGCGCGTGCTTGGTTGCACCGCATCGAA
>JBDUAH010000187.1:0-5293 GCA_040004745.1 Chthoniobacterales bacterium
CCATCGAGGAAGCAAGCATTTCTGCTGCCGAGGTTGATTATATTAATGCTCACGGCACCTCCACGCCCGCCGGCGACGCGGCCGAGATCCGCGCGATCAAACGCGTCTTCGGCGGGCAGTCGCCTTACGTCAGCAGCACCAAGTCACTCACCGGTCACGGCCTCTCCTTAGCCGGTGCGATGGAAGCAGCCTTCTGCTGCCTCGCCTTGGAGGAGGGCTTCACGCCCATCTCTGCTAATATCAAGGAACTCGATCCCGCCTTCGAGCCCGTCCGAGTGGTCACTTCTCCGATCGACTACGCACCCAACGTCGCCATGTCGAACTCCAGCGGTTTTGGCGGGACCAACGTCTCGCTGGTCCTGCGTCGCTGGTGCGACGAGTAGGACTACCGACCTTCTCCGTTCGACTGCTTAACGATTTTACCACGCGGTTTGATCTCGCGCCGCAGCCTTGCCGGCGTGAAGGTGCAGCGATGAAAACTTTCCTCGTGTATCTGATGGGCCGCGAGCAGCCGGTCGAAGTGCAAGCAGACTGGTTCGCCCTCATCGGCGAGAAGGGCGAACAGTCGTATCGTTTCAAAGTGAAGACGAGCGAGGGCAGCGAGGTCATCGGAGAAATGCCGGCACGCAATCTTCTGCTGGTGGTGGAGAAAGATTCGCTCGCCTAACCAGCTTTCGCGCTCGTGAACGACGACGCGGCGCCCGATTACGCCTTCGGTTTAAACATGGCTGCATCCACAATCGACCAGAGGTGGACGAGCCAACCGAGCAAGACGATCCAAAGGACGCCGGCGAGGACGAAATGGATTATCGCCATGAGGACGCGTCCCTGGATGAGCTGACCGAGCCCGGGAACGAAGAAGCTACAGAGCGCTGCGATCACGTTGCCCGTTGAACCTTGTCCTGCCATGCGGAAACGCTTCCGCTCTTCGCGGGAGCGAACAAGCGCTTTTTCTCAAAACACCGAGGAAATTACGAACCCGGCGCAGGCCAACCGACGAAGCAAAGGAATAGAGTTCCGGCTTCCGGACTCTGAACTGTGGAACGCGCTGCGGAGCTCGGAAAAAGAAAATCATGACGAAAAGCAAAAGCTCGGAGAAAGGCGGATTCTTTCAGCGCTATTGGAAATGGGGGCTGCTCCTCCTGGCCTTGATCGTGCTTTCTTCGGCCGCGTCTTTCCTGCCGCTGAAGGATTGGATCAAATCGTTCACTGATTGGGTGCAGGGGCTGGGCGCATTGGGCGTGGTGATTTTCATCGTGGCTTATGCCATCGCGACGGTGCTCTTTCTACCGGGGGCCCTCTTCACGCTTGCGGCGGGCCTTGTTTACGGAGTGCTCGGTGGAGCAGCGGTTGCGTTAACCGGCGCGACCATCGGCGCGTCACTGGCATTTCTCTGCGGTCGTTACCTAGTTCGGAAACGGGTGGAAGAAGGCACCAAGGATAACGAGAAGTTCCAGGCGATCGACGGCGCGATCGAGAAGCAGGGTTGGAAAATCATCGGCCTGCTGCGGTTGAGCCCGCTCATTCCCTTCAACCTCAGCAACTATTTTTACGGCGTTACCGCGATCAAATTCTGGCCTTACTTCCTGGCGACTTTCTTCGGGATGATGCCGGGAACGCTGCTCTACGCGTATCTGGGCGCGGCAGGGAAAGCAGGGATCGGGGGCGCTGCGAGCGGTGGAAACAGCACGCTGAAATGGGTTTTTTTCGGCGTCGGTTTGCTGGCGACGGTGGTGGTGACCGTGATCGTGAGCCGGACGGCGAAAAAAGCGCTCAAAGACAAAGGCGCCGCCTCGGGAAAGACGAAGAAAAAATAGCCGACAACACGAAGCGGCTCTCAATCAGGGTTCTCGCCAGCCGAGCAATCCGCCGCCCACGAGCAACAGGACGACGGCGCTCCACAAAGGCCGCGTTTGAGAATCCGGGCGATCATACCCCCAGATACGCGAGGCCAACATCACGAAAACGGGGACGACGCTAACCACCACGTCGTCCCCGCCCACCACCAATCATGTCGAAAATCCGCGCTTATTCGCCGAGCTTGTCGAAGATGAGATTGATCTTCGAGTAGCTGTGGCCGTGCTCGCCCTGATCGTTCAGGCCCCAGTTATAAGAGAGGTAGCTGGCTTCGAATTTCTGTCCGCCTTTGGTCAATTCCTTCGCCGACGCGGGCCCATACTGCGCGATCACTTTCGGGACCGAGAGAGACTTTTCGAAGTCGCCTTTGAACCACTTAAAGATCTCGGAGATTTTAGCTTCCTTCTTCTCGGGCAAAAACATGTTCAGGTCTTCACGACCGAGCCAGGCAGTGAACGCCTTATCGTCCTGCGCCTCGAAGCTATCGGCCTTGTAAGCACTGCGCTGGAGCGGCGGACAACTGCGCGCGGCGCAAACCAGGACAGCGTGCGCGCGGTATTTCAGCATCGGTCGGAGCGTCCCGTTCTCGATGTCGTTCAGTGCCACCGTTTCGCCGCCGACTTTCCACTTCTTCGTCTCAAACGGCTTTTCTGTTTCGTGAATGCTCTCGATCGGATAGGCGCCGAGGATTTGTCGGATAGTGAAAGCGTTATAGGCGTTTACTAGCGAAGCCGCTTTCTCCATTCTATCGGCGGGCTTGTCAGCTTTGGGCGCGAACTGTTTCAGGTAACCATCAAGCGCCGCCATGTCGCCGGCGTCAGCTTTCCATGCCGCGTAATTCACCAACCCCTTCTCATCCACATATTTCTTAAGGAGACCGTCCCAGGCACTGTGATCGATGCCCGAGGGGCATTTCACTTCCCTGTCTTTTTCTTTCTTGTCCCCGCTCCCTTGGCCGCACGCGGTCAAAGGCATCACACACGCGAGGGCGAGCAGGCTAAAGATGAGAGCTAATTTCGTTTTCATAAAGTCGTCTACCGTTTCGCACTCCGCGGAGTTCTCTGCTTTGCTTTTAGAGACAAAAGAACGCCTGTTGTTCCGTTTCTCCCGGAAATTTGGATGCATCGTCGACTTCCTTGCGTGTTGTTTCGACTTGAAAAGTTCTGCACCACGTTGGTCGAATATTTTACATCCGCAGCGAACATGTCCTTCACGGCAGCCAGTTGATCGCGGGTGGTTACGAACGGTTGGGGGGTAGCACCGACGGAGTGCTCATCAAACGGTTTGACGCTGCGACGGGCGTGGAACTCGCGACGACCGATCCTAATTTCATCTATTACGGGGCCAGAGAGATTGCGCTCTCCCGACATTCAGCCGAACGCGAGGGAGTGAGGGACGCGGGCATGTCTTTCGCCGCACACTTATTCCCGAAGCAAAAACTAAACTCTCGGAATAAAACTCCACTCTAGACCCCACAAGCTTTTGACGTTGTCGCAAGCTTTCCGCGTGATCGTGGGTGCGCTGTTTCTGGGGACGATACGGGCCCACGCGCAGATCGAGATCAAGAACGGCCGCATCGACGTGGTTTTCGAATCGAACGACACCGGATTACCGCGTGAGCGTCTTCTGGCTTGGGTAGAGGAAGCGGGACACGCGGTGAGCGATTACTACGGACGCTTCCCGGTCCGGCGCGTGGAAGTGAGGATCCGCCCGGTCGGCGGCGATCCGATCGGATCGGGCAAGACCTTCGGCACACGCTCAGGCGGATTGATCAAGGTGGACGTCGGTCGATCGACTACGGAAGCGCATTTCGCGCGCGATTGGCTGATGACGCGTGAAATGGTGCATCTGGCGTTTCCGGATGTGCCGGAGCGGCATCACTGGGTGGATTCGCCCGCGCGCGCCGCGGGAAGCTTACCGCGGAGCAACTCTGGGCGGATCTCGTGCGCGATCTGCCACAAGGATTGCCGGAAGCGGGCGATCGCGGTCTGGATTTCACTCCGACTTGGGGGCGGAGCTACTGGGGCGGGGCGCTTTTTTGTCTGCTTGCCGATGTGGAAATTCATCGCCGCACCGCGAATGAAAAAGGACTCGCAGATGCGCTCCGCGGCATTTTGGAAGCGGGCGGTTCAATTAATGCAGATTGGTCTCTGGAGCGGGTGCTTTCCACGGGTGATCGCGCAACCGGCGTGCCGGTTCTGCAAGAGCTGTACGCGCAGATGAAAACCGAGCCGCATCAGGTCGATTTGGAAGAGCTTTGGAGGAAATTAAGGGATCGAGCGGCGCGGTCGCTCTGCGATCTTAAAGGACGACGCGCCGCTGGCGGCGGTGCGACGCGCAATCGTAGCGCTTCCGTAGGAACGCCCGCATCCATCACCCTCTGGCGCCCGCGTTAATCTACAAATTCATCCGCGCCATGGGAATATGGTGGACGATTACCGATCTAACAGACATACATGCGTTCCCGTGAAGCCACCTCGCTCGCTCGATTTGGGCGAAAATTCCGACGCTCCGACGGCGCGTCGCTTCACTTTCCCGGCCTGATTTCCATGCCGACGGCCGCACACAATTTTATCTGGGACTGGCCTCGGTTATTTCGAGGGATTTCCGGTCTCGGGTAGAGAAGCAAAAAAAGAAAGATACACATGACATCGAAAGCAATCCTCGCCGGCGCCGCAGTGGCCGGCTTAATGACAGGCTCGTTCGCAGTTCAGGCGCACGCCGCTAAGTCCAATGCGAAGCCCGGCGTCTCTCTCCAGCAGATGAGCGACAAAAAGGCAGCCACCGACAAGAATTCCTGCAAGGGCGAAAACTCCTGCAAAGGAAAAGGCGGCTGCAAGACCGGCGACAACGGCTGCAAAGGCAAGAACTCGTGCAAGGGCAAAGGCGGTTGCGCCACCGACGGCAGCCACAAGACCGAAGAGCCCAAGAAGTAGCCTGCGCGCCGCCTCGTGCGGCGACTGCGAGAGCCGGAGTCCGAACCTCCGGTTCTCTCCCTCTTCATGCCCGCAAATTTATTCAACGGCCAAACCGATTACGGCATTGGCCTCGGTCTGCGCGTGCCGCATTATCGCCATATCCTGGCAGAGAAGCCGGTCGTTGATTGGTTCGAAATCATCTCGGAAAATTTCATGGTCGATGGCGGACGCCCGCTCGAAGTGCTCGATCAAATTCTCGAGCAATACCGCGTCGTCCAGCATGGCGTGGCGATGTATTTCGGTTCGGCGGATCGGCTCAATCGCGAGCATTTGAAAAAGCTGAAGCGGCTCGTGAAACGCACGAACACGCCCTGGCTTTCCGATCATCTTTGCTGGGGCAGCGTGGATGGACGCTACACCCACGATCTGCTCCCGATGCCTTACACTTTCGCCTCCGCGCAAACGACGGCGGATAACATCAAAGAAGCGCGCGATTTTCTCGAAGTGCCGATCTGCGT
>JBDUAH010000017.1:0-17750 GCA_040004745.1 Chthoniobacterales bacterium
GGATAGGCGATCTCCAGTTGCTCGTCCGCGATCGATTGAATTCCCGAAACCTTGCGCGCACCTTCGCGGACCGGGACGATCCATTCGTAGGGAGCGCTGCCCGCGAGTTTCAGAATCCCGTGATCCACCTCGGCTTTGACCGTCGATGGCATCGGATAGGCGGTTTCGAAACGCTGCAAGACTAACGAAGAGTCGAGCGCCTGGTATTCCTTCCAATCGAATCGGATGCCGTCGGGATTTACCTTCGCTTTTTGCGCAATCGCCACCGGATCGGGTGCCAGCGGATCGCGCAACCCGGCAATGTGCGAAGGCGAAATCCAACCGTGCTTCGCTTCGGTGATCGTGATTCCAGGCTGCGACCGCAACCGCGCAACGAAGTCGTCCCACTTCTCCTGCCGGCGGAAACCGATGATCGCCGCGGCCACGATCGAGCCAATCACCGGCGCGAGCACGAATGACACTCGTCCTCGCTTACCCGCACCCGTCTTCGACTTGTCGTATTGCGCCCGCAGACAGCTCTCCAGTTCCGGCCGCAAGGAAGCGAACTCCTCCGCGTCACCCGAGAATTTTGCCAGCGCCGCCGCCTTCAGAATGTGGACGCTCTCGATGGTTTCCTCGAGCGCGGTGCGCAGGTCGCGCGGCGGATTTCCGCGGATGACCGCCGCCAAATATGCGTGCCGCCCCGGCGCGATCCATAC
The DNA here is from genome assembly GCA_040004745.1 of Chthoniobacterales bacterium. Taxonomy (GTDB): domain Bacteria; phylum Verrucomicrobiota; class Verrucomicrobiia; order Chthoniobacterales; family UBA10450; genus JACCTI01. The sequence continues at coordinate 699 of JBDUAH010000017.1, forward strand.
CTGCAGCTCGCCCACGCGAAATTCCTCCAGCGACGCATCCTGGCCGGTCTTAAATGAATCGCGCGCAAAATCCTGAATCGCGCTCAGCATTCCCGCCACCATGTCGGAATCCTGCGCCACCGCGTCGTCCGCGCTCACATGCAGAAGCGACATGCTCGTCTCGCGATGAATCAAAAAGAGCTGCTCTACCCGATAGACCAGGCTGCGCAGCATCACCACTTCAGCGAAGCTGCGTCCCGTCCGCAAAGCCTCGAAACGCCACTTCAAACCCTGCCACGAAAACGTGTGCTCGAGCGTCTGGTTGAACGACTGCAGCAAATTCCGCATGCTTTCCGCGATCGATCGCCTAACCACTGATCCGATGATCGGATGCAACGCGTCGATGAAAACCTCCGGCCGCTTTTCAATCGATCCGCGCACCGAAGCCTCGACCGCGGGCCGCAGCGCGTTGCTTAATTCCTCGCCGCGTTCGCCACTCAGCTTCAGCGCCTGCGGCAGCACGCTCGAGACATCGTGCACACGTTGTCCCTTGTCCGCCAGGCGGGCCTGAACCTCGCGCAGATCCTTCCGCTCACGGCGCAGCAGCAGGCGTCGAATTTCCTCCAACTCGGAAACCGGCTCGCGAGCTGGCGGTGCGGCCGGCCGCGGAGAATTACTGTGCTCCGGGAACCTTGAATTCATTTTTCAAGCGCAGCGAAACTTCAGAAAGCATCTCCGCCAACGCCTCGCGTCCAGTCATGGCCCCGCGAATTTGCTGCGCCTCCTGATCGAGCCCCGCCTTCATCTGCTCGTGCTTCTCCGCGATCTCGGCGCTCAACGCTTTCGATTGCTCCAGCAATTTCTCGCGCAAATCCCGCATATCCTGCGCGGACTGTTGATCGAGGTGCTGCAGCTTTAAGCCCAACCCTTGCGCGGTCTCCGCCAGTTCGTGCGCGAGTTTGTTGATCGCTTGGATGCGCTCTTCGTTCTCCGCCCGCAATCGATGAGTTATCGATTCGACCTCGCCTTTCATGAAGCCTTCCAAGGCCTGCAGACGATGCTGCAGATCGGTTCGCACTTCGGCTGCTTCCCGCGTCAGGCGTTCCTCCAGCCGCTGGAAGCGGCCGTCGTAATCGCGCATCTGCGAGCCAAAAAGAATATCGCGTATCCGATCGACGTTCTGGCTTTCGTCGACTGGCGCTCCGTTGCTGTGTTCTGGTGCTTGAGCTTGTTCATCCATGGCGTTGTCTCTGCTTTCCGGCGGATCGTATGGCGGAAACGCCACCGGACGCAATGCCCAAGAAAGGCCGGGCACACGTTTTCGCCGGGCTCGGACGCACGCTTCAGGAACGGCTCGGGGCGAAATGAAACTTTCATTACCCGCGCTCGCGCGGAAAATAAGAGCCAATTATGCGCAAATTTGTGCTCATTATCCTGCTTCTCGGCGCTCTTATCGGCGTTGGAATGCTCGTTCTCCGAGAGCGAAAAAGCGGCGCGCCCGCCGCGCTCGTTGCTGCAGGCGAACTGAAGACGATCTATGATCGGCTGATCGAATTCAGCGAACCAGTCCGGCATCGGTTGACGCCCTACTTTCAGAAGGCCGGTGTGAATTATCCTCCGTCAAAAATGGCGTTCGTCGCGATCAAAGAGACGCGGAAGCTGGAGTTCTGGGCGGCTAACGAAGACGAAGGCCTGCGCCTCATCCGAGAGTATGACGTGCTGGCTGCCAGCGGTCATCTCGGTCCAAAACTGCGCGAAGGTGACAAACAGGTGCCGGAAGGCATTTATCGCATCGTCCTCTTAAATCCGAACAGCCTCTACCATCTCTCGCTCCGCGTCAGTTATCCGAACGAGTTCGACCTCATCCACGCCGCCGAAGAAGGGCGCACCGAACCCGGCACCGACATCATGATCCACGGCGGCGACCGCTCCAGCGGATGCCTCGCCGTAGGGGACGAGGCGGCGGAAGATTTGTTCGTCATCGCGGCCTTAACGGAAACGCGGGAGATCCCCGTAATCATTAGTCCGGTCGATTTCCGAGTGCGCGAATTCGCCGCTCCGGCTGACGCCCCTCCATGGACCGAAGCGCTTTACCTCGAAATTCAAAAAGCCCTGACCGGCTTCCTGCGTCCGGATCAGCCCTCGATTTTGCGTGCAGCGGACGGAACGACGCAGTAGGTAATTCCCAATGCCTCGCAAGTCTCGCTCGAAGGAAACCGCTGTCGTTCTCAAGCCCGAGAAGGCGCTCCACCGTCCCGCAGCCCTGCCGCCGGCGGAGCGCCGCCTTTCATTTGGCGACCGCTGGAGCTACGCGCCCGCGCCGGAAGCGCACAACTACATCGAGTTGAAGAAGCGCTATTCGCTCTTCATTGACGGCAAATTTGTCGCGCCGCATTCAGGAAAATATTTCCCTTCCATCAATCCCGCGACGGAGGAAAAGCTAGCCGAGATCGCGGAGGGCGATGCGCATGATATCGACCGCGCGGTCAAGGCAGCACGTGCCGCTTACAAAGGTGTCTGGGGCAAAATGTCCGGCCGTGAGCGCGGCAAATATCTCTACCGGATCGCGCGCTTGATTCAGGAAAAATCGCGCGAGCTGGCCATTCTCGAAACGATGGATGGGGGCAAAACGATCAAGGAAAGCCGCGACATCGATCTCCCTCTCGTAGCAGCTCATTTTTTCTACTACGCCGGCTGGGCGGATAAACTGCAATACGCCTTCCCCGGCCGCACCGCGAGTCCACTCGGCGTCGCGGGCCAGATCATTCCCTGGAATTTTCCTCTGCTCATGGCGGCTTGGAAACTCGCGCCCGCGCTCGCCTGCGGAAATACCTGCGTCCTCAAACCGGCCGAAACCACCAGCATCACCGCAATGCACTTGGCCGAGATTTTTCAGGAAGCGGGATTACCGGACGGGGTCGTCAACATTGTCACCGGCGCCCGCGCCACCGGACAAGCGCTGGTCGATCACGACGATGTGAACAAGATCGCGTTCACCGGTTCCACCGCAGTCGGCAAAATGCTCACGCAAGCCGTCGCCGGGACACAGAAGAAACTCACGCTCGAATTAGGCGGCAAAGCGGCCAACATCATCTTCGAAGACGCGCCAATCGATCAAGCGGTCGAGGGCATCATCGCCGGGATCTTTTTCAATCAAGGCCACGTTTGCTGCGCGGGCTCGCGTTTGCTCGTGCAGGAAGGCGTCTTCCCGCAGGTCATCCGGAAACTGCGCGACCGCATCGCCACCCTCCGCGTCGGCAATCCCCTCGATAAGAATACCGACATCGGCGCGATCAATTCCCGGATGCAGCTCGATAAAATTCACGAACTCGTCGACAGCGGATTACAACAAGGCGCCGAACTGGTGCAACCGCGCTGCAAGCTCCCGGAGAAAGGCTACTGGTATCCGCCCAGCTTCTTTACCGGCGTCACCGCCTCGCATCGCATCGCTCAGGAAGAAATTTTTGGTCCGGTCTTGAGCGTCATGACTTTCCGCACGCCGGACGAAGCGATCGAACGCGCGAACAACACTCCATACGGTCTCAGCGCCGGCGTCTGGACGGACAAAGGAAGCAAGATTTTCAAGATCGTGAGCAAACTGCGCGCGGGCGTCGTGTGGGCGAACACCTTCAATAAATTCGACCCCACCAGCCCCTTCGGCGGCTACAAGGAAAGCGGCTTCGGCCGCGAAGGCGGAAGACACGGATTGCTGCCATATCTTCAATTGAGCTAGTTTCGTCCCGAAGAATTGACACGCTTGGTAGGAATTCCTACTCTGGAAGTATGAATTCCGTCGTCTCGGAAAAAGGGCAGATCACCATCCCGAAGGCAGTGCGGGATCGCTTGGGCCTCAATCCAGGCACCGTCTTGCAGGTGGAAGCGGTCAACGGACGATTAATTGCCACGAAGGAAATGACGGTGGATGTCTTCCGCAAATGGCGGGGGCGAGGGAAGTTGCCGGCTGGCGCCACGGTGGACGAATACCTGAAAAGAACGCGCGATGTTGACCGCGATTGATAGCTCCGTCCTGCTCGATGTCATCATCGACGCACCGGAGCGAGCCGAGGCCGCGGAAAAATCTTTGCGCCTGGCCTCGAGCGAAGGTGGACTCGTGATCTGCGAGTGTGTGGTGGCCGAAGTGCGTCCCACGTTGTCCGCCAAGGCGTTCCGGGAATTTACGGAAGACTGGAAGCTCGGCTTTGTCCCCTCCTCTTGGGAGAGCGCTTCGCTGGCTGGCGATCTTTTCGAAACCTACTTGAAACGCGGTGGGCGAGGCGGCCGAGTGGTGGTTGATTTTTTGATCGGAGCGCACGCGTTCGTCCATGCGGACAGGCTCCTGGCTCGCGACCGCGGGTATTTTCGTGACTATTTCAAAGGACTGAAATTGCTCTCGCCATAAACCCACCAGGCGATCGTGTTCGCCACCGAATTCCTACTGCGAGCGTTTCGGCCCCCGATTTTGGGCGTGATGACGTTCCGCACACCCGAAGAAGCGATCGAACGCGCGAAAAGCACCGCCTAAGGATTAAGCACCGGCGTGTGGACGGATAAAGGGAACAAGCTGCTAAGATCTGTCATCGTGACAGGTCGCTCACGACAACGATCTACCTCTTGGAGACGGAAACCCTTTTCTCAGGATCGTATTCCAGGTTTCGGCGGCCTGGCGTCGGATTAACAAAGCTTTCTATGACCACGAAGTTTCGGGGCCCAGTGTACAATCGGATTGAGAACCGCCCGTAGCGTCCATCGCTCAATCGCGCGAAATAGTTCCGCTCCGTCCTGTCCTTCCAGTTCTCCTTGCTTGCAGACATATCGACGTCCGTGACATCTCGATATCCTTGCGCAGGCGCCTCGAAACTGAACTCGCCTTCGCGCTCGACGAAGCCACCACTCCTGATCCTAAGTTGGTAGCGCCAATCATACCTGCGTTGACTGGGATCACCTATCCATGAACTCAATTCAAGGTCTCCCTCGCCAGTCGCGCCGCTGCCAAGATCCACTCTAATCGGCTCACCAGTTGGCGGCACTTCGATCTGGCCACTTCTGACAGTAATCAGCGCGTCCGCTTCTCCCCTTTTGCGCATTACAAGGACAAGCGGTTTATCGTCCGAGGATAGAGGCGCGTCGTCTCTCGCTGGAGCGATCATGTTCCGCTGTGCCTTCGCCCGAGACGTTTTGTAGTAACCTGCTTTGCTCGCCGCCGCGCTAAAGGCGATGCCACGGACTCCCCCAAAAGTGAATTTTCCGTTCACATCCGTATTCGCAGTGTGTTGCGAACTGGTCACGCTTGGGGACGGACTATCTGTGATCCTAATTTGAACGCTCGCTCCCGAAATTGAATCACCGTTTTCATCCACAACTTTGCCATGGATCGAAATTGGAGTCCGAAACAGTGCCTCAATTTCTCGCTTCTTCTGCTGTGAAGCCAAGCTGTCCTCCTTGTCGGATGCATCACCGGTGATGACCGCCTCCGGGCCAGCATTCAATTCTCCTACTTGATCCTTCCCGCCCCGCCACGGTCGCGCTGCCCCCCCTATCCACCATCCGGCCAAGAATACGGTCAAAGTCCCGACCAGACCGACCCATTTCCATCTACGTCTCATCAATTCTTCAGATCCAAATAAAGCAGGACAAACGCGATCCCGAGAAGAGGGCGTAGCAACGTCTGCAAAACGCCCAGACCCAGCGCCCAGAACGCGAGGGGCCCAGGTTTTGCCGCTGCGCTCATCGCTTCCATCATCCCCTGTGGGTCCTGGGTCGTCATCAAGATGTGATAGTAGTTGGTCAGGGCCGACCATTCGGGGCCGATGCTGAGAAGAGTGGCGAAAAGGCACCAGAGCGAGGAAATGACCGCACCGCGCCACAGCGGCCGAGACCACCACGGGAGATCACGACGGCCGCGCGCGAGTTCTCTACTCCGACGGAGCGAGCCGACGATATCCGCGTCTTCCAGGACCGCGGCCTGTTGCCAAAAAAGAACGTTGCCGAAAACGCGGCCGAACATCCAAACCTGAAACACGAGCAAGCCGAGCGCGGCGAGGACTATCAGGATGTTCGGAGGAGCGGTCGCGACCACGAGGAGAATGGCGAACGCCAGGAGCATCAAGAGCACAAAAGCGCCATAGACCAGGACGCAGAGAGCGGCGACGCGCGGCCAATATTTCAGCGCTCGCGAGACGCATTCCGAAAGCGTGACCGACCGGCCTTGGGACGCTTCGCTGGTCAATATTTGCAGCCCGGCAATGTAAATCGGCCAGACGACGAAGCTCGCCATCACCATGCCGAGATTAAATAAGCCAGCGAGGGCGGAGCGGAGATCGAGCGCAGTCTGTCCGGCGACTGCAGCGCTGCTCAGTTGCGCGCAAAGCGCGGGGACAATCACCAGCAAGCTCAGACCGAGAAATTGCGCAAAGCGGTCGCGATAGATTTGCCAGGTGCGCACCAGAAGTGTCCGCAGATCCGACGGTGGCACGATGGCGGGCAGCGGTGGCGGCTCCACCATTTCATCCGCGAAGAGCTCGGGGAATTCGCCCGCTGGAATCCAGCGATCGCTGCCCGGTGCACGAAGTTCGTTTTCGCGAATCAGCCGACCTTCTTGCTTCCACTCGCGCAACTGCTCGAGATCAACGGGGCCGTACTCGATGCCGGCTACGCGGACGATCCATTCTTCGGGCATGCCGCTTCATGTAATCGCAAACGCGGACGAATTCTCTTCAAATCCGCGCAATCCAGTGAATCCTGTCTGAAGGAATGAAGCTGCTTCTTATCGACGGACATTATTACGTTTACCGGTCGTTTTTCGCGATCCCGAACCTCTCGAACTCGCGCGGCGAACCGACGAACGCGATCTACGGCTTCACCAAAACGGTTCGTCTCATGTTAAAGCACTTGCAGCCGGAAATGGGCGCCGTCTTCTGGGATGAAGGGCTGCCGCAAAAGCGGCTCGAACTTCAGCCGGCCTACAAAGAAACGCGCAAAGAAATGCCGCAACCGATGGTGCCGCAGCTTGATTTTATTCAAGGGTTAACGCCGCAGATGGGCTTCAAGAATATTTCGCTGCCGAACACGGAGGCCGACGATCTCATGGGCTGTTACGCCGTGGCGGCAGCGAAGCGCGGTTGGGAAGTGGTCCTTGCAACAAACGACAAAGATTTGTTCCAACTCGTGAACGAAAAGGTAAAAGTTTATACGACAGCCAAAGCGGATCTCGTCTCGCCCAAGGACGCCTTCGCCTTGCTCGGCGAGAGCGAAGTCGTGAACAAATGGAACGTGCCGCCGGGTTTGATCGGCGACGTGCTCGCGATTGCAGGCGACTCCGTCGATAACATTCCCGGCGCTGGAATCGGACGCAAAGCAGCCGCCGCTCTCCTCACCGAACACGGCGGACTGGACGGCCTATTCGCGAACCTCGATAAAGTGAAAAGCGAGCGGAGCCGGGAAAAATTGACTGCAGCTCGCGAGCAAATCCTGCAGAACCGAAAGATGGTCGAGCTGGATTGCGACACGCCGCTGCCGTTGCCGCTCGACGATCTGCGGATCACGCCGGACTACCCTGCACTTCTCGAGACGCTGGAGAAGTGCGAATTCAAATCGCTGCTTGAAGAAATACGCACCGAAAAGACTCGCGCCTGCGTCGCCAGCCAAGGCGAACTGGGCTTGTAGCAACGTCCCTGTGGGACGTTCGGGACCGGTCCGACCATCAAGAAAAGCGCGCAGAAATAGGTCGCGCTTTCCCCACGCGTCCCGCAGGGACGCGGCTACAGGAGATTTTTATTAAATTTTCTGAACATCCTTCGGACATTGCTGTCTCACTAAACAGGTTAAGGCGATTCGGGCGGCGGCACGTTTCTCGTATTTGTTGTTTCTCCTAGCGTGCGCTGCCCGGATCTTTTTTTTGAGCCGGCCTCGCATCTTCCGCCGACGCAGTCAGCAATCGGCAGTTGCAGGTTCACCCCGCCTCTGATGTGTTGCCTCCTACGCGATGGCTGACCAAGAACTTCTAGGAATCCGTGGATTTCTTATCGACTCACCGGACTTTGGCTCCCTCCGCGGGCGCCAGGACGGAGCACTGATCGTCGAAGACGGACGCATTGCGGAGGTTGGCACCTATACAGATCTGCGCCGCTCGGTGCGGGGCGCGCGAGCGAATTGGAAGGATGACGAAGGCCTGGCCGTTTTCCCCGGCTTGATCGATTGCCACACGCACTTGCCGCAATACCCCGTGGTGGCACGTGGACAGGACGAACTTTTGCCCTGGCTGCGGCAAAATGTTTTCCCGGTCGAACGCGAATTCACAGGACCAAAAGCACGCGAGGAAGCGCCGCGATTTTTCCATCAACTGGCGCGGAACGGCACCACCACCGCGATGATTTACTCGGCCATTTACGAGGACAGTTGCGACGTCGGTTTTCAGGCGGCGGAACAGAGCGGCCTCCGCGTCATTCTGGGCAAGATGATGATGGATCACGGTTCATACGGAACGATCCAGCCGAAGAAGATTCTCTCCGTTTCACTGCTCGAAAGCGAGCGCCTCTGCAAGAAGTGGCACGGCGCGGCGGATGGCCGGCTCGAATACGCGTTTAGCCCGCGGTTTGCGGTGACGTGTTCCGAAGCTCTGATGCGCAGCGCGGGTGCACTGGCGGCTACGCTCGGCGCCTACGTGCAGACGCATCTGGCGGAAAACCGCGAGGAAATCGACAAAGTTCACAACCTCTATATGTGGGCGCGCGATTACACCGACGTTTACGACAAGTGCGGACTCCTCGGTCCGAAATCGATGCTGGGACATTGCCTCCATCTGAGCGAAGACGAGATCAAAATCCTCGCCTCCACCGGCGCGAACGTAGCGCATTGCCCGACCTCGAATTTCTTTCTCGGGAGCGGATTGATCAAGCTCGACCGACTGCTGCGCGAGGGTATTCCGGTGGGCCTCGGCTCGGACGTGGCCGCCGGTCCGGAACTGAACATGTGGCAGGTTATGCGGGCCGCGATTGAAACGCAGAAGGCGCGCAATTGTTATGAACCGACGGTGCCCACCTTGCGTCCGGCGGATGCCCTGCATCTCGCGACCACGGGAGGCGCACGCGCACTGGGAAAGACGAAAACGATCGGAACTCTGGATGCGGGCAAGGAAGCCGATTTACTCGTGGTCGATCTAGGAAGCCTCATCCCGTACGAACGCGATCGCCTCGGCGTCACGCAGCTCAACGCGGAGGATATTCTCGCGCTTTGCGTTTATCGCGGCGGCCCGCACGGCACCTTGGAAACCTACGTCCGCGGACGCTGTGTTTATCGTCGCACGGAGTTGAACCGATGAGCGCCTCCACCGCCGATCCCATCGCTATCGCGCTCGCCGAAGACGTGGGCGAAGGCGACCTCACGAGTGCGTATTTCGTCGCCGCGGATCTACAATCGCTTGCCCGCATCGTGTCGCGCGAGCGAGCGGTGATCGCAGGAACGGAAACCGCCGCGGAAGTTTTTCGCCGGGTCGACCCCGAGCTTCAAATCGATGTCCTCCTGCCCGACGGCTCAGCTTTGACTGGTGGCGAGACCATTCTCGAAGTCCGCGGCGCCGCCCGTTCTATTCTCACCGCCGAGCGCGTGGCGCTCAATTTTTTACAGCGCCTCACCGGCATCGCCACGCTGACCCGGCAATTTGTCGAAGGTATGGGGAAAACTCGGGCCCAAATTCTCGATACTCGAAAGACCACGCCAGGCCTCCGCGCCTTGGAGAGAGCCGCCGTGGTCGCAGGCGGCGGCGTGAATCACCGCTTCGGCCTCTTCGATATGGTGATGGTGAAGGACAATCACCTGCTCGCCACCAGCGGATTCTCCGGCGTGGCAGCGGCGATAGCCCGTTTCCGGAGCGAGCATCCCGATATCCGCGTAGAAGTGGAAGCGGACAGGCTCGATCAGGTGCGCAGCTTTCTGGAAATGGAAGGCATCGATGTCATTCTGCTCGACAACATGCCTCCCGCCGAAATGCGCGAAGCAGTCGCGCTCGGAAAAAAGAAGGGCGTAAAATTCGAAGCCAGTGGCGGCGTTAGTTTGAAAAATATCCGACAGATCGCCGGCACTGGCGTCGACTACATCTCGGTCGGCGCGCTCACTCATTCCGCGCGCGCGATCGATCTTTCGCTGGAGTTGACGCATGTCGCCGGCTGAGCCGCTCGACGGCGACGCGTTACGCACTGCACTAGGCGATCAGCTCATCGGCCGCCAGATCGTCGTGCTCCAGGAGACGACTTCGACCAACGATGTCGTCTCTCAAATGGCTCCGCAATGCGAAGAAGGTCTCGTCGTTTTCGCCGAGCGACAGAGCGCCGGTCGCGGCCAACATGGCAAGCGCTGGGAATCGAGCGCGCAGCGCGGCCTGTGGTTTTCCATCCTGCTTCGCCCACAGATCGCGGCGCGGGATTCGGGGCGGATCACCACTTGGGCGGCGCAGACCATAGCCGACACCTTGCGCTCCGAGTTCGGACTACCGGCGACCGTGAAACCGCCTAACGACGTCTATTGCGAGGGGCGAAAACTGGCCGGCGTGCTTCTGGAAATGCGCGCTATTCCCGACACGCATCACATCGGCATTCTGGGAATTGGGCTGAACGTGAATCAGCGCCTGGAGGATTTCCCGGAGGAACTTCGTGAACGCGCAAGCTCACTCGCACTCCTCCTGGACCTCGAGCTGGATCGCCACCAGGTCGCCGTTGCCATTCTCCGAGCCTTGGATCGGACCTACCCCGCCGCCATCCGCGCGGGTGCATCGTAGCCTTGCACCCAGCGCGGACGGCCCGGGTAAATCCCTACCTAGTCTTCACCAAGGTGGCGTTGACCGTACGAGTGATCGCCGGGCTACCGCCCATGCCAGTGACTGTAAACGAATAGGTTCCCTTACTCGTCGAATGGTTGACGGCGAGGGTCAGCGAGGTCGAATTAGCCGAGGCCACATTTGGATTAAACGAAGCCGAAACGCCAGCGGGCAAGCTGCTGATGCTAAACGTGACTGGCCCGGTGAAACCATTCGTGCGGTTAATCGTGACGGTGTAGTTCGCGTTCCCGCCGTTTTTCCCTACCGAGATGGACGACGGACTGATCGCCAAAGCGAAGTCAGACGCAGGCGTGGGGGTCGGCGTGACTGTAGGAGTTGGAGTCGCGCTCGGCGACGGGGTAGGAGTCGGCGTTGGCGTCGGGTTTGGACTGCCGGCTAATTTGAAACTCGCGATGCGAGTCCGCCATCCGTAGGTCTTCGTCGTCGCGTAGTATTCGCTCGTGAACCAAAACGTGCTGTCGTCCACCGGATCGACCGTAAGCGCCGCGTAATCGCCCCAACGGTTGCCGGTCCCAGTTTGGCTGCCAGTCCCGTCGAAAAGATGCGTCTCGCCCTGTGCGAGGGTGTTCAAGGGATCGGTCGCGAGTCGACCCGCATAGCGCAGTTGCGGATAGATCGTGGAACTGGAAGCGCTGAAGCCGATGGCAAGGTTGCCTTGCCGGTCCATCGCTACACTGCCTAGCCAACGCCAGGTCGAATCCGGTTGATAGGTGCTCTCTTGAAAGACGGTCACCGGACCGGCCGTGACATTGCGCAGCTCGAACCAACGCACCCCGGCCACGCCATTCGCGCTCACTGTGTAGGTGCCGACAACGGATTCATGCGTGCCGAAATTTCGGTAGGCGACGCGGAAAAGAAGGCGATCGCCGATACCGTCGAGGTTGTTAGTCGAAGTCACACCCAACTCCGGCACGCAGGACCGCGTGGTCGGGCAGAGCGCTGTATAACCGGCGGCCGGCGGCGCAGCAAAAGTGGTGAAGGTGGAGTTCGACGGCGTCCCGAAGTCCGCGTGGAAATGGTAGGTGGTGTAGTTCGCATTACTCGCCTGGCCGGGGAAACCGACGAAGGTCGCCGGTGCGCCGGCGGCGGGCAGCGTGTTACCATCCAGATCGGCCGGGAGAAATGGATCAATCGAACCACCCAGCGGCCCGACCGGACTCACGAATGTGGCGGGCTGATTGACCAGCATCTTCGCCCGATTGAAGGCGAACGCCTGCGGTCCGAGGTAGGCCGTGCCAGCCGCGTTGAAGACGTTCATGCTCATGTAATAGCCGTCTGGCCAGATGCTGAGATGCGGGTAGTCATAGAAGTTCGAGCCAAGGTGGAAACCGTAGCGCGCGTAGGTCCCGGTCGCGTCCGCCGTGGTCGAGATGGCGATACATTCATCCGTGATCGGACCGCTCGAGGTCGCTTTCGCGAATTGGCTCACCAGCCAGCGATCTGCGAGGTGATCGTACAGCACCACCGGGTCACCCGATCCGAGCGTTTCGCAAGCGCCGCCGAAGCCCGACCAGATGGCCGAGATCGCCGTCGCCGGCAGCAAGGTCGCGCCCGTCGTTTTGTCGAAGACTTGGTAACCTTCGTTCACGATCTGCACGTATTGCGTGCGACCGATGGCACCGTTCGTATCAGGCGGCGCGCAATTGCAACCGACACCTGGGAACGCGATGCCGTCGAAATTCATGATTGCCGCCGGGACGTTCGGCGCGTTCGGCGAGAGCACGTTCAAAGTGGAAGAGCCGCGGACGAGGCGATTCTGCACCACGGGATCAGCGCTATCCTGGTGGCGGTTTGGGATTTTCGGATTCTCGTTCGCCTCCTCTTCCGCCTTGCTGTCATTCGCGACGCGTTGGGGCGGCAGGCTGCTCATGGGTGGTGAGATATCGTTCTTATAGGATTCGCCGAAGGTCATCCCGCCAGAGAGCTGTTTCATGGAGGGATCCTGCGCGACGAGAGAACGATCACCGAAGACGGCAATCACGCCGAGACCGAGTCCGATGACACCGAGGAGAGCGCCGCATGGCGTACGATTCCGGAGCGAGCCGAAACGAGGGAAGTTTTTATTTTGCATAAGTTTAGAAAGAAAGGAAGCGAGTTATGTGCCGGGACGAGCTCGCTGTCACGATTATTTATGCAATCGTCCGATAAAATTATCTCTCAGGACGCTAACGGTTTATTACCGTTTTGTCAGGTTTCAGCACTAGCCGACGGAAGCAGCCTGCAAGGCGCGCAATTTCCCCAGCGCTTTCCCGTTCTCGATCTGCTGTTTCGCCAGCCAAATCCCCTCGCCCATATCGCGCGCGATGCCGGCCGCGACGAAACCGCCGGCAGCGTTCACGACCGCGAGGTCGCGCTTCGCTCCCTGCACTTCGCCACTCAAGATACCCGTCAGAATCTCCGCGTTACCGGGCGCGTCGCCGCCACGCAGTTCCTCCGGCGTCGCTTCCGGAATTCCGAGCCAACGGCAATCAATGACCGCGGAACGAACTTGTCCGTCGCTTAACTCGCCCAAGGTGGTAGCGCCGCAGGTCGAGATGTCGTCCATCCCGCCTCCGCCATCCACCGAACCATAAACGATCCACGCCCGCTCACGCCGCAATCTCCGCAGGACTTCGGCGAAAACACTCGTAATGCGCGCGCTGTGGACGCCAATGAGCTGGCGACTCGGCCGAGCTGGATTGAGGAGCGGACCGAGAAGATTAAAAATGGTGCGCCGTTTCTGCACCGCGAGGCGCTGCCGCATCTCCGCCAAGGCACGGAATGCCGGATGATAGGAGCGCGCGTAAATGAATCCGAGGCCCAGCCGTTTCACGCACTCGTTCAGATCTGCCGGCGGCCAGTCGAGACGAATGCCCAGCGCTTCCAGCACATCCGCGCTCCCGCAGCACGACGTCACGCTGCGGTTCCCATGCTTCACCACCACCGCGCCGCCCGCCGCGAGAATGAACATGATCGTCGTCGAAACGTTAAAGATTTCCAAGCCCGAACCACCCGTCCCGCAGACATCAATCATGGGTCCCGGCAAACTCGCCGGTTCCAGCCCCGGCGGAACCGCCCGATCGATTAGGTGCTCGACGAAGGCGGCAATTTCTTCCGCGGTTTCGCCCTTTTCATCGAGCGCGATGAGGAAGGCCGCCTTCTCTGCCGCATCCTTGTCTTCCGAGAGTAGCAGCGCGACCGCATAGCCGACCTCGCCAGCGTTGAGGTCGGCTCCAGAACGAAGCTTGCCGATCAACGCTCGCATTCGTTAGACCCGCTCCGTCGCCATCTTCTGCAGCCACTCGCGATAGATTTTCGGCGAAATCTCGGAGGGCTTGATTTCGCTCCGGCCGCCCCAAAAGACGTTCGTGTAAGCCACCGGAATGCCCGAGGCGGCGAGATGTTCGTCAATGGCGCGCTTGTGCTCGAGGAGCAGCGCTTTGTCGGTTCCGTGCGCCACCGCCATGATGTTGACGTTCTTGAATTCCGGCCCCGCCTCGCGCCAATAACAATGCGTGAGAATGTGATGCCGCCCCACTTCTCCGCCAGCTTCCATCTCGCGACCCGGTGGCACGGCCCAATGAAATAGGGCGTTGAAACGTGTCACCCGCACTCCGCCTGCGGAAGGCTTCACATGTTCCAGGAAAGTTGAGAAACGCCCGATGATCTTGCGGCCGTTCAACGATTCCGCGATGCGACAAAATTCGTCGAACGAAACGCCCGCTTCCTCCGCGCGACCGGCCCACGGTGAGGCTTTGATTTCCTCCGGCGCAAACTCGCGCTTGAGCGACAGGAGAACATCCCACTCTTGATCGCTCACCTCAGCCACGTGCACCGGTGCCATCGTTGCCGGTTCCTCCGCGCGGCTTCCGAGCTCCATATTTTTGCGCCGCACGTGGCCCACCCCCAAAGTGAAAATTCCCTTTGCCGGCATGAGGCGAAAATGCTCCGCGCCAAGTTTCTCCGCCAGGATTTCGCCATGTTTTTGCAGCGAAAATCCATGCGGCACCTTCAGCGTTGTCCAGAGTTTATACTCCGAGCCGGCGGTCACGGTGTCAGTCGAACGCAGGACGACATGCCCGGAAAACGGATCCACTTGCGACATGTAATCGAACGCCGCCTCGATCCGTTCCGGATCCACCTTCCAAGCCACGAGCGCGCCATCCGCGAGATTGGTCGCGAGCAACGTCTGTCGCACCCGCCGCACCGTGCCGGCGCGCAACATGGCGACGATGCGCGCCATCACCACATCCTCCTCCACGCCCGAGCGCCGCGCGATCTCGGCAAACGGTTCCCGGACGAAGCCCTCGATCTTGTCCTCAGAAATGGCGAGAATCTTTTCGTTGATCGGATCGTTGTGTTCGACGGGCAGCATTGTGTTTGTAATTAGCCGTCGCAGTTCAGCTTGTCCAACCCGCCGTCCGTCACGCGGCGTAAGAAAGCACCGCGAAGTAATGGCAACCCGTCCCGCCCAGAACGAAAAGGTGCCAGACGAAATGGTTGTAGCGCCGGTGATCGTTAATGAAAAAAATCACGCCGGTGGTGTAAACCACTCCGCCGCCGAGCAACCAGAGCAGAGTCGATAACGGCACGGCGTGCGCCAGCGGGCGAATGATGATCAAGACCAGCCAGCTCATTCCCAGATACAAGCCGACCGCCAATCGTGGCCGATGCGAGGCTCCCTTAACCAACTTCAGCAGCACACCAGCGAGAGCGAGCAGCCAAATGACCGGCAGAACCGTCCAACCCCACGGGCCGAGTAGCGGCCCCAGCGTAAAGGGCGTGTAAGTCCCGGCGATGAGCAGAAAAATCGCGGAATGATCGATTGTCTGCAGGACGCCTTTGAAACGCGTCCGCGGCCATGAGTGATAAACCGCTGAGCCGAGATAAAGAATCAGCATGGTCGCGACGAAAACGATCGTCCCGATTAGAAACGGAAGGCTCCCCCGCTCCACCGCCGCCCGAAGGAGAAACGGAGCGCCGACAGCCGCCCCGATCACCCCGAGGCCGTGGCTGACTCCATTCGCGATCTCCTCGCCGTGCGATTGCGTCCAGCGCGCGGAGGCGCGCAATTCTTCGGCGAGATGCATTCGGCCCGCACGGTCGCGCGTTCGTCCTGCTCCGGAAAGGTGAAAAGCGCGCCGCTTGCGGTTGGCGTGCGCCGCCTTTAGTCGATGGCATGGCCGCAATACCGCCAGCTCATCGCGTCATCTTCTTCGATGCCGCCGGCACGCTCTTCCACTTGCCGAAAGGTGTTGGCTATCATTACTCGTTAGTCGGGCAACGGCTCGGCCTGCACCTTGACGCCGAGGCGGTGGACCACGCTTTCTCCACGACATGGAAAGAGATGCCCGTCCGGCCTGCCACCGGTCGTCCACGGGTGGATGACGACAAATCATGGTGGCGCGCGCTGGTCGAACGCGTCCTCGATCAATGCGCGCCGGACACAAAACCGTTGGATCGTGAGACCTACTTCGAAGTTGTCTATACGCACTTCGCCGAGGCAGGTGTCTGGGAACTATTCCCCGAGGTGATCGACGTTCTGGAAAAGCTATGCGGCCGCTATCGTCTCGCCGTTATTTCGAATTTCGACGACCGGCTACGCGTCATCCTCGAACAGCTCGGCCTCTCCCGATATTTCTCGTCTGTCGTCATCTCAAGCGAAGTCGGTGCGGACAAACCCGATCCGCTCATCTTTCAACGCGCGCTGGAATTGAGCAATGTCGCGGCGGATGTAGCGCTCCATGTGGGCGACGATCCGGTGCGGGATTGGCAAGGCGCGGCCGCTGCCAAAATTTCGATCTTCAAACTGGACCGATCGCGCAACTCGTTGCGTGATCTCCTGCCGGAGTAAATAAATTACGCCGGAATCAGCGCCGCCAACTTCTCAATCTCGGCCCTCAATTCCTGCCAATCCACTGGCTTCGTCATGTGCCGGGTAAACCCCGCGGCCATGCTCTCGGCCACGTCTTCTTTCATGCCGAAACCACTTAGAGCGATCCCCGGAATGCGGTGGCACTCTCCCAGTTCGCGCATGAGATCGTGCCCGCTGCCATCGGGTAAACCGAGATCGCTAATCAACATGTCGAACGGACATCCGGAATTGCCTTTCGCTTCCAGTTCCGTGAGCTCGCGCGCTTCCGCCACACTCCCGGCACAAACCACGTGATGACCCGTGCGCCTTAACAGGCGCGTCATTTGCTCAGCGGTATCCGGGTGATCCTCGACCAGAAGAATGCGGAGCGAGCGCGAACTGGCGGCACTAG
>JBDUAH010000188.1:0-5212 GCA_040004745.1 Chthoniobacterales bacterium
TATCCAGAGGAGAAAAACCGCCGCAAGAAAAACCAGCAGATAGATCGTGACCAGGGCGGCCAGACTGACGCGGATCACGGCGCGGGAGAATCCGGGGAAGGCTTGGACGGCATGGTGACGTCACTGCCCCATTGGATGGTGGCAGTGGTCCAGAGCGATTGATCGTTAGGCGATGCGGAAACCGGGGCGGCGGGAAAACGGCAGAGGAGGAGGGCGTGCCGGGCTTGTTCGTCGAGGACGCGATCGCCCGATGAGTTCTCCAGGAAACAGTAATGCACCGCACCGCGCGGACCGATCGCGATGCGAAATTGCGCGGCGGCTGGAGGTTCATTCTGTGAAGCAGTGAACTTGAGCGGCGGGAATTCTGGATTGCCCAGCGCGCGTGTGTCTTCGGCAAACTGGATCCGGGTCGCGATGGGAGCCGCCGGGGAAGGCGCAGCGTGGCGGGGGAGGCGGACCGGCCCGGGTGGCTCAGCACTTGGAATGCTCAAGTCGGGCCGCAGCGCGGGGAGCTGTTTCAACGCCGGTTGCGTGCGCACATAGGATGGAACATGCGCCGGCTCCGGCGGAAGCGAGGCCAGCGAATCCGGAGGTCGCTGAGTAGTGGAGGAGAGCGCAGGATCTTCCGCCTCGATCCAGCGTAGTAAGACGCGACCTTGCTCCGATTGCGGCGTGATCAAATTGACGCGCGCGGGAGGAGGCGAAAGAGCGACCGTGACCGGGTAGACGATTTGGAACAGATAAAAACAAAGCGCGTGCAGCGCGACAGAGCCGGCTATGAAACTAAAGAGCGAAACTTTCCTGCGGCGGCCGACGCTCCAATCGAAGATCGGCGTGTATTCCGCCGGGCTCGTTCCCGATGTCATGGCGCAGGCGGCGCGGGCGAAGTCGCCAGCGCGACCGAGGTGATGCCGTGCTCCAGCGCGGCGTTCGTCACCGCGACCACGACTTCGTAAGGCGTGAGCCGGTCGGCCTTGATGATGACGGGACGTCCCTCGGTTTTGGCGGCGTCCAGCAGCGGGCCCAATTGATCGAGCGGCACTTTTTGATCGCGAAAATAAACGGCCGGCGTCGGACCGCCGGTGATGCTGATGATCTGCGGATTAACCTGCGGACCGAGCGTGAAACGGGAGAGCGGCAGCGAGACCGCGATCCCGGGCTGGAGGATGAAATTCGAGCTAAGGAGAAGAAAGAAAATCAGCAAGAAAACGACATCGATGATCGAGATCACGCCGATCCAGCCGAAGTGGAATTCCTGCGTGCGGGTGAGCTTCATCGTCGCCTGTTTTCTACGCTTGCGGCCGCGCACCCTAACGGTCGGCCCGGCGTTCGCGGCTTCCGGCAATCTGATCTGTGGGCGGCTGAAAAGTGATGATGTCGCCGGTCGGTTCGCGATCGCTTAACAGATGCACGATCTCGATCCCGGCCCGTTCCATCTCGTGCATGATCGTGTTTACGCGGGAGGAAAGATAGCTGTAGGCGACAAAAGTGGGGGTCGCGACGACGAGCCCCGCTGCGGTGGAGAGCAGGCTTTTGTAAACGCCGTTCGAGAGTTCGGTCACGGTCGCGTAGCCGCCATTCGACGAAATGATGCCGAAGGCGTCGATCATCCCGGCGACGGTTCCGAGAAGCCCGAGCAGTGGGGTGAGGAAGGCGATCGTAGCGAGAACGCTGAGAAAGCGCTCAAGCTTTGGCACTTCCAGTTGCCCCGCTTCCTGCACGATCTCACGCAGTTCTGCGGGTGGTGATTCATGGCGGATGATGGCCGCGTGAATGACGCGAGCGACTGGTCCCGGCGTGCCGGCGGACTCGTGGAGAGCCTCGGCAAAATTTCGCCGCGCAATCAGGTTTGAAAGACCCTGCAAAAACTCGCCCACGTGGATCGTGGCGCGATGAAAGTAAAAGAGCCGTTCCGCGAAGACAGCGATCGAGATGATGCTGCAAACGAGGATCGGCCACATGAGCAGGCCGCCCTTCTGGATGTAATCGATCATCCGATTTCTTTCTTAATCGTCTTTCGACGTAGGGGCAAGCTATGGCAGCGGCGGCGTCGCTGTGGAAACGTGATCGGGCGGCGAAGGCCTTCGAAGCGCCCGAAACCCGAGTGCCCGACGCGACGTCGTCAGAAAGCCTGCCTGCGCCGCGAAAAATCGGTTCGGAGAATGTTTATTTACGTTGACCCTTGGCACGCCAGGTGGTTACAAATGGGGGTTAGTGGTGTGAAATGGCAAACGCGCCCACTGGTGTATGGAGACCGCTTCTCAAAAACAAACTTATTTCCGTGGCGACTTTACGCGTCCGTTGGATGAGAAGAACCGTCTCACCATTCCCGTTGATTGGCGCGAAAAAGAGCCGCAGCTCTTCATTATTGTTCCAGAGCCGAACGGGAATTTCCTTCTCATCATGTCGCCCCTGGAGTTCGAGCGCGTTTGCCTGGATGCGGATGCGAATACCTCTATCACGCCAGCGCAGCGGCGAATTTTTCTCCGCCAGTTTCATGCGGACTCGGTCGAAAGCCTGGCCGACAAACAGGGCCGCCTCGTTCTTCCCGATGTCGCCTGTCAGCAGCTCGATCTGAAGGGCGACGTGGCGCTGGTGGGCGGGCGCGGCCGTTTTGAAATATGGAACTTGGAGAAGTGGAAACTTTCGCGAATCGACGGCACGCCTACCTACCAGGACGTTGCGACCGCGCTCGGTCTTTAGCGAATGAATGCATTGCTTTTTGAACGTCCGGTCTGGTTCGCGACGGGTCCGCTCGTCATTGAAGAGGAGGCGCACGAAATGGAGGATTTCACTTATCACCGTCCGGTCATGGCCACGGAGGTCGTGGAATTGCTCGCGCCCCGGCCGGGTGCGCTGGTCGTCGATGGCACTTGCGGCGGCGGTGGACATTGCGAAGCGATTTTGCAAACCGGCGCTGATGTTCTTGGACTCGATCAGGATCCGGATGCGATCGCTTATGCGGGCGAGCGGCTGGCGGAATTTGGCGGCCGCGTCACCTTGCGGCAGTCGAATTTTCGTAATATCGCGCAGGTGCTCGACGAACTGGGCATCAGCAAAATCGGCGGCGCGCTGGTGGATCTGGGCGTGTCCTCGCGCCAACTCGAAAACGCGGATCGCGGATTCAGCCTCCAGCGGAACGGTCCGCTCGACATGCGGATGGATCCGCGCCGCGAGCTGACCGCGGCCGACGTGGTCAATAGCTACAGCGAAGATGAGCTGATCCGAATCTTCCGCGATTTCGGCGAAGAGCCGGCCGCGCGCAGGATTGCCACCCAGCTCGTGAAGCAGCGCAAGACCGAACCCTTCCGCGAGACCGTGCAACTGGCGCGCGCGGTGGAGAAGATCGTCTGGCGGCACGGTCGCCGGCATCCCGCCACGCAGGTTTTCCAAGCTCTCCGCATGGAAGTGAACGACGAACTCGGCGCGCTCGCGGATGGACTGCTCGCTATTACCTCACGCCTCGAAAGCGGCGCGCGTCTCGCCACGATCACCTTCCATTCGTTGGAAGATCGCATCGTGAAAAACTTCTTCCGCGATCGGGGCCGCGAATTCCTCGATCGCCCGGAATGGCCCGAGCCCAGGCCAAATCCCGATTACCAATTCACGCCGATCACTACGAAGCCACTCGAGCCGAGCGCCGATGAACAACGTCTCAACCCCCGCTCGCGCAGCGCGAAACTGCGCGTCGCAGAAAGGATCTAAATGCAACGCCAACGCCGCAAAGAATACAACTCGGTCAACGCCGCCTCACTCGCGCGTTGGATCATTCTCGCCGTCTTCCTCGCGAGCACCGGGCTGATCTACGTCTACCTCACGGTGCAGTTGAACCACATGGGGAATAAGAAGAAGGCCCTCGAAACCGAGCTGGCCACGATCCGTTTCCAAAATGTGGATGCCGACGGCCAGATCGCCGCGCTCACCTCGCGCGTCGCCTTAAAACGGCGCTTGAAGGAAGGCTACCTCAAGATGATTCCGATCGCGGAACACAACATCGTGCGCGTGAGCTCGCCCGTTCGCATGCCGGCGGAGGATGCCGTCCAACCAGTCGTTAACCAGCGGGCGGGTCGATGAAGTGGAACAGCCGGTTTCGCTGCGCGCTGATTTGCGTCGCCTTCACGGGGCTCTTCAGTGTGTTCTCGTTCCGGCTGGTCCATCTCCAGATCGCGAAGCACGATGAATACTCCGCGCTGGCGGCGGAGAAACATGGCCGGAAGCAGATCATCTACGCGGAGCGTGGCTCGATTCTCGACGTCAATAACGAAGTCCTCGCACACAACGTTCCAGTTGAAACGGTCGTCGGCGATTGCAAGCTGATTAACAATCGCGAGGAACTCGTGCCAATTTTGGCGGAAGCGCTCCATCTTCCGGCGGATGAGTTGACCGAAAAACTGAGCGGGACGCGTCCTTACGTTGTCTTGCAACGGGACGTGCCCAAGGCCACCGCCGATAGCCTGGAGGCGACGCTGCGCGCGAAGGGCCTGAAGGGCGTGCACAACGAGCGCGATTCCGCCCGCTCCTACCCGAACGGCGCGATGCTTTGCCACGTCATCGGGTTCACGAATTTCGATCGATCCGGCATCGATGGAATCGAGCTGTCGATGGAGCGATATCTCCACGGGCAGGACGGCTATCGCTACATCGAGAAGAGCGCGAACAAAAAAGAGATCGTAGTTTACCGCGGGCAGGAACGCGCGCCGCGTGATGGCTATCGCGTGAATCTCACGGTCGACTTGAATCTGCAGAACATTGTCGAGAACGAGATCGACGCCGCGATGCGTGAGTACCAGCCGGAGAAGGCCACGATTATTCTCATGCGACCCGGCACGGGCGAAGTCCTGGCGATGGCGAACCGGCCGGCCTTCGACCTAAATCAGCGCAACGAGGCCAAACCCGAGCAGATGAAAAACCGCGCCGTCATCGACATGATGGAGCCGGGTTCCACTTTCAAAATCGTCACCGCGGCGGCGGCCCTCAACGAAAAGAAGGTGCAACCGGACACGACCATCTTCTGCGAAAACGGCGCCTGGATGTATGGCGGCCGGCTCTTGCACGATCACGGCAGCGGCTACGGAGAGCTCAGCGTCCGCGACGTTCTCGTCCACTCGAGTAACATCGGCGCGGCCAAGCTCGCCATCTCCGTCGGCGAACACAAATTCTACGAATACATCCGCCGCTTCGGTTTCGGCGAACGCACCGGAATCGAATTGCC
>JBDUAH010000189.1:0-5196 GCA_040004745.1 Chthoniobacterales bacterium
AGGAATGCCTGCTTCCTCGAGGGCGGATTCCATCGCGCGCCCGAGCCCGTCGCCGTTCGGCTCCGGTGCCATCACGGTGTAGCCATCGGAGGCTTCGCCGCAACTGAGGACCTCGGCGTGAATCGGCGCGCCGCGCTTACGGGCGTGCTCCAATTCTTCGAGAACGAGGACCGTCGCGCCTCCAGTGACGACGAAGCCATCGCGTTTTCGATCAAACGCACAGGGCCCGATCTGCGGATCAGTCTGCGTGGTCAGAGCGCGTGTGCCGACGAAAGGCAGGATGCTGAAGAGATTGCAGTCCTCGGCGCCGATTACAAACACGGTATCCTGCCGGTTCATCTGAATGCGATCGAGCGCTGCACCGAGTGCGTGCGCGGAGGAGGCGCAGGCGCTGGAGAAGCCTAACGAGTGCCCTTTGATGCTAAAACACGCCACCAGGTTCATGTTCAAAGTGCCGGCGATGCTGGCCACCATCGCCATCGGGTTGCAACGCTGCGGACCCTTCTCGAGCATGATGTCGAGGTAATCGTGCTGAAGCCAGGCGGAGCCGTTTGAGGCGCACAGGGCGCCGGTGCGCGGGTGTGAGACCAGATCAGGAGGGAGCTGCGCGTCGGCGATCGCTTGTTCCATGGCGCAAAAGGCGTAGACCGCGTTCGGCGCCATGGAACGCAAATGCTCGCGCCGGATCTTGTATTGCCCGGGGTAAATCCATTCATCCGGGCGGAGTTCGGGAAAGCTGAATTCCTTCACGGTGCCGGCAAGGCGTACAGGCACGCCGGTGCGTTCGAGTTCCGGGTAGTATTCAATCCCGGAGCGGGCTTCTTTCAGACTCGCCAGGACCTGTGCGCGATCGTTCCCGATGCTGGTGATGAAACCGAGACCCGTGACAACAACACGGCGCTCCTTCTGTGACGGCGGGATCGGCATAACATCGGGACTTTAAGCTACGGAGTCGGGTCGATCCATTAACATTGAATCCGTCATGATGCTTTGGAGATGTTGTCGAGCATTCTCCAACTCCTCGGAGGTCTGCTCGGGCTTTACCCAAAAGGGCTGATCGATCACGACGCGCATCTGTGAAAAGGGAAGCGCGATCGCAAAACCATCCCAGCTTCGCAGCCGCCGGTAGCGCGAATATTCGATATGAACGGGCAAGATCGGAACTCCAGTCTGCTGCGCCAACGTGATCGCCCCGGGTTGTAGACGGTAACGCGGTCCGCGCGGGCCATCCGGAGTGATGAAGATGTCGTTGCCTTCCGCGATGCGGGCGATCATTCCGCGCAGGGCCGCGGACCCCTGCCGGGAACTGGAGCCGCGGACTGCTCCCATTCCGAAATGCGAGACGAGGAGGGCGAGAAGCGAGCCTTCCGGACTGGCGCTCGTGAGGACAAGCGCGTGGCGGTCGCGCGGACGATAACGTTCCCAAACAAACGGGGTGCTAAAAATGCGATTGTGCCAGAAGAGAACGATCACCGAGTGAGGCAAACATCCCGCCAAATATCCAGGATGGTCCTCCAGCTTGAGGCGCAGCGTCCGGCCGTGGAGGCGAATCAAGAGCGCGAGCAATCGCACCGCCAGCCGCCAGAGCAGGCCGGGCTTGCCCTCCAGTTTTAGCCGCAGAAGCCAGCCGACTTTCCGCACCAGGCGATAGGCGGGCGACATGCGGGCCCTCTTTGGCGCGTCAGTTCTGCGGATGCGTTTCCGCGTAGCGGGTTTGCAGGAACGAGACCACGTCGCCAATGGTCTGCATCTGCCGCAAATCGGAATCTTCGATCACAAGATCGAGTGCGTCCTGCACATCGAGGACTACTTCCAGCATCATGAGCGAGTCGATTCCCAAGCCAGCGAGCGGCGTTTCCGGCGTTGCTTCTTCCACCACCGGGCGCGCCTCCGGCTGCACATAACGCCAGACGATTCCGCGCACGATCGCGGGAATCTGTGCAGTGTCGCCAGTTTCCCGGAGAGCGATAATAGCCTCGACCGTACCTTCGCGGCACCGCTTAAAGCTGCGTCGCAGGCTATCCTTTTCTTCTTCGGTCAATTCGGTGGCCATGAGAGAGGAGAGCATCGTTATGCGTGGCGGAGGTTGTCAAGCTGGCGCCAGCTATCAACCACGCGGCACTAAGCGCATCTTGATTCCGTGGCGCGCGCGGAGGGTCAACTGCGGTTGCAACGCGACTGGATGCTCCGGGATAATTTCGAGCCGCCATTTCTGCGCCAGCGCGGCCAGACAGAGGACGCCTTCCATACTGGCAAAGGCTTCGCCGAGACACGCACGACTCCCGGCCGAGAAAGGAAAATAGGAGAACTTCGGGCGCTCCGCGCGCGCCTCCGCGGTCCAGCGTTCCGGTTTGAACTCTGCTGGCTCCGGAAACCAACGCGCATCTCGATGCGTGACGTAGGACGACAGGAGGACGACCGAGCCAGCGGCGATGCGGTAGCCGCCGATTTCGCAATCCTGCAGTGCCCGGCGCCCCATGGCCCAAAGCGGCGGATAAAGCCGGAGCGCTTCCGAAAAAATGCGCCCAGTGAGGGGCAGACGCGGCACATCATCCATCCGCGGCGCACGGCCGCCGAGCGCCTCGTCGAGCTCCGCGTGCAGTCGCGCCTCCACTTCGGGATGTTGCGCCAGCAGGTACCAACTCCACGCCATCGCGCTGGCAGAAGTCTCGTGGCCCGCGAGGAAAATCGTCATCGCCTCGTCACGTACCTGGAGATCGGTCATTTCGTGGCCGTCCTCTTCGTCCCGCGCCAGCAGGAGCATGGAAAGAAGATCGCCGCGATCGTCGCCGGTGGAGCGGCGCTCCTGGATAATGCGGTAAACTGCAGCATCCAACCGCCCGAGCGCGTTTTCAAAATCATCGCGATCTGCTTGCGGGAGGATTGAGCGTTCGAATTGGTCGAGAATTTCGCTCAACGCATCCCGAATTTCCTCCGCCTCGTGTTCGATGTTCGCGCCGAAAAGCGTGCTGGCCACGATCATCATCGCGAGCCAATTCATCTCCGCGCAGATGTCCAGCACCGCGCCGGCCTGCCAGCGTTCACGTAAGCGGATGGCCAACGCGCTCATCTGTTCGGCGTAAGACGCGATGCGCTCCCGATGAAAGAACGGCTGGGCTAAACGCCGTTGCCGCATATGAAACTCGCCTTCGCTGACGAAGAGGCCTTCACCCAAAACTTCCCGGATTCGTTCGACCGAAAACCATTTCGAAAAACTGCGATCCTGCGTGACGAGAACCTCGCGGATAAAGTCCGGGTGATTGACAAAAAAGAGGTCGTGCGGATGGTCGCCCAGCCGAAAGCGGACGAAGTCGCCATAGTCGTTTGCGAGCCCAGTGAAGAAGCGCAAGGGATCCCGCCGCATGGCGTAGAGCGCGGCGCCGGGGGGAGCATCAGCCGGGCCAGGCGGCACGGAGGAACTCATAGGGACGGGGACGCCGAGAAAGAAAGGGTGGCAGCCTGGGTACGCTTTCGCCCTCCGGAGCAAAAAGTAATTCTGGCAGACAGCGAAATCCCGAAGCGGCGCGCAAAAGGTTTATTCACGGGAATGCAGTCCTTCTCGTCAGTAACACCATTTCATCTTCACTGTATGCCTGAGATTGTCTCTCGGCGGGGCCTCTTGCCCCGCTTGAGGCATCGCTCAGCCCAAGACCGTGCCGCGAGTCGGCAAAAAGTAGGACGGCGTAAATGGCGGCTCGCGCTTCCAAACCCAGGGCCGTCTTTTTCATACCGCCCTTTGTAATCGTAGCGTGTGTGTTCATGACAGACTTCGCGCGTCTGGGTGCGGACGAATTGGGTGAGGGTGTCGGGCTCGAAGATACCGGTGTCTTCCGCGAAGAGACAAAAGAGAATACGCACGAGCAGTCGCTCGAGTTCGTGCCCGCGAAAGCCGCTCTCCTTCAAGGCATCGTGCAGCTCGCACATGCGCCCGTAGGCTTTCTCGTTCGCGGGATCTTCGGGATCGAGACGAACGCGCGTCTGCCCGAGCATGAAGGCGAAGGCGCGCACATGGCGCGAGAATTCTCCGAGCGTGAAGTGATGCGGCTCGATCTTGCGGCCGGCAAAAAGCGGAAGCTCTTTCTGGTCTTCCGGCTCCAGGTCGTAGAGGACAAAGCGCGCGAAATCGGAGACAAGGACGAAGCGCGGAATTTCCTCCCAGCGATTCTCCCGCGTGAGGTCTTCGATATAGGTGAAAGCCTGTGTCTCGGCGAGGGCGAGGTCTTCGCCGAAGCTCTTGCTCGACGAGCAACCGGCCTTTCCAAAGGAGATCGATCGCTCCCTTGTTGCTTTTCCGATTCCGAACGTTCTCCTCGAAGGATGCGAGCGAGGCGCGCCGCAGGCCGAAGACGTTGAAGAATTCGTTCCAGAAGGTTTGTTTCTCGGCGCTCTCCGAGCGGTCGCCCGCATGGTCGCGCGAGAAGCGGATCGCGCGGTCGCGGACTTCGTTCGAGGAAAGGTGGGGCACGTTGCGGAGTTAATCAGAAGCGCATTGGCTCGACAACAGATAGAAGCCACGCACTCTAGCTGCTGACCGACATCGTCGCGGAGGCGAATTACACGATCGAGGAGGGGGTTGACCTGCCCAAGATGCGATCCGCACACTTTTCGGCGAAATTGACCTGCTCGAGGAGCCGATTTACACGCCCGAGGAGGCAACTCGCACGACCGAGAAGGAAACCCGCACGATCGAGGAGGCTGCTCGCATGCCCCGGGAGTCGGCTGACACGCCCGAGGAACGGTCTGATACGCCACTGGAGGCCGGCTGACAGGCCCGAGCAAGCGATTGTCGGGCTCGAGAAATCGTCTGTCACGATCGGGGCGGGGCCGCTACAAGGGACGCATGAGCTGGAAAACGCGTGAGCAGATGGAGGCCGACGAGCGGCAGGTGCTGGCCCCGTTCGCGCAAAAGTCGGGTGACTCGCGTGGCCGGCAATATCCCGAGAAGCGGCACGCCTATCGAACGGAGTTTCAGCGTGATCGCGCGCGGATCATTCATTCGCGGGCGTTCCGGCGGCTGGAATATAAGACGCAGGTTTTTCTCAACGGCACGGGCGATCATCTGCGGACGCGGTTGACGCATACGATCGAGGTGGCGTCGATCAGCCGCACGATCGCGCGCGCGCTTTCCCTGAATGAGGACCTGGCGGAAGCGATCGCGTTGGCGCACGATTTGGGGCACGCGCCGTTCGGGCACTC
>JBDUAH010000018.1:0-17576 GCA_040004745.1 Chthoniobacterales bacterium
GTTCGTTCAGCCTAGGTAATTGATAGCCGGCGCCGTTGGCGAGGGAATAAGTCCAAGCTCAGCGTTGCCAAGCGAGGATCAGCAAGCGATCGCCGGAGCGTTGGCCAGGTTCTTAAGCACATAAGTCGTGCGAACCCTGCCGTTTTTGAAAAGTACCGTCGTCTTCAGCAAGGAGGCCAGACACGGGAGATCGTAGTATTGGCGCGCGAGGTCGCCCGCTTCCTGTTGAGTAAGATTCTCATCAACCCCGCCGCTTATTTTGTGGCCCTGTTGATCCAGAAAATCAAACCTCCATGACTCCAGAAGAAGGCCTTTGAACACGCCTAACACTTCCATCGGCTCCTCCCGTGTGATTGTGTCCGAGACGCGCTCGAAGGCCTCGTGCGCCTGGATGGGAGTCATCGTGCATCGCAAATCCCCCGTCTCCAGCTTCATCCCGGCGTCGCCCTTTGAGACCACCTCCAGAAATTCCCTTAGGTTTTGAATCACTCGCGGAGCCGTCTCGTTCAGCTCCGCTGCGAACTCCTCATCACTCCGCGAAGCTGATTCCACGAGCCGTGTGACGTGGGCCAGAGTGTCGGCAAGCTGCCCGTCGTCGAACAACTTTTCATTGTTAGCCTTTGTCAGCTCCAGTCCGAAAGAGCCGCGCGGCAGCGCGGTCAGGAGCATTTGCGACTCAGCCTCGCCTGGGCGCCGCCCGCGCGCTCCGACAGCGCCGCGCCAGCGATCCGAGTAATCGGCCATCACCATGTTCTGGAAGGGCTGCAAAATGCGCCCGGCGAAGGTCACGTCGATCCCCAGCGAGCCACAGTTTAGGTGCTTCTGCGTCAGGTAATCCGGGCGTGCGGCCACGACGACGGCCGGCGGTGGGAGCAGATGTCACTGACCGCCGTGCGCGCGTTCTTGGCGCCGTAGGGAGGAGCGGGGCCGTGAGTTGTTCGTACAGACGGAAGAGGTGTTCAACGCGTTCGCGGTCGGAGTGGAAGGGCTCAGCGCGGTAGCATTTATCGACGGCGCGATCAAGTTCGGTATGGGCCCGGGCAAGCGCGGCGGGCATGGTGAGCGGGTCGTAAAGATCGGCAAGCGTGCTCAGGCCGCGTGGCGGCAGATGCGGTTCGCGCGCGCCGAGGACAACCCGCGCTTGAGTCTCCACGCGGGCGCGCTGCTGGAAAGTTGTTGTAAACGGACGGCGCGTAGCTGAGCCGCGACTCGAGCCGTCCAGCCACAACGCGCACCCAAGCCATGTGAATTAACGAAGTCAGGACGCCGAAATGATAGATGGTTCCGCCGACGATGATTTGCAGCTTGTTGCTTGCAATCATGGTCGGGGAAAGGAACGCGGTCGGGATGTAACGTCGGTTCTCCGATGAAACCTCAGGGACGGCGATATAGTCAGCATAGGGCTGCCGGTCTTGCGTGACCAAGGTTGGTTGGTTCGCGCACTGTCGCACTTGCGGAGTCGGACTGCGGAGACGGGACGCGCGGACACGCTCCACTCGCTCCATCACGCGCGGAAAGCGACGCCGCACGCCCGGCGGCGCGTCTTTCAACCAAAGGCACCAGCGATGAGGCTTTGAATCAGTTCATCTCCGCCGACAAAGGGCCGTAGCCAAGGCGCAGCGTCGGGCCGTCTCGGAGGAGGTCTGTTTTTTCCGCTTCCGTAAGGATCAGTCCGCCGCCGTCGGTAGGCTGGCTGCCCTTTTTCATTTGTGGAAAAACGGGGCGCGGCTCAGTGCGGGAAGGCAAGATTCGGCCCGACGACGAGATAGGGACTGATGTTCGCGCATTCGCTGACCGTTGCCTCGATTTGCTTTTCATCGCCGTCATAGTCGTGCAGACGACGGATGGCCGGGTGCCTGAGGGAGAACCCAATGATGACGACATCCACTTGGGCGGCACCACGCGCTTCGCTTGCCCAATTAAATGTGCGGTGAGCGAAGTCAATACCGACGCCGCGCGAGAAGAGATCGCCCCAAAGAATGCCGACTTGCTCCCCTTGACTGATCGAGTTTGTCGCTACGAACGCGACGGGAATCGTTGTGCCTGCGATGTATTCCGCACCACGGCGAAACCAACAGGTGACGTAATCGAAGCGACCGTTTTCTCCCCAGATTCGCGCCATGTCCTCCTGTTGCTCCACGTTCCTCCACTGGTGCCCCACGAACGGCGGATTCCCCATCACGTAACTGCACTGGTCGCGCGGGAGCACGGTGTTCCAATCCACGTGCAGGGCGTTGCCGTGGACGATGTGCGGGGCGGAGGTGAGCGGGAGCCGGTCGATGGGCTGGCCGAAGACTTCGCCGGCCTCGGCGTTCATCTGGTGATCCATGAGCCAGAGGGCGACCTCGGCGATGCGCACGGGCCACTCGGAGTATTCGATGCCGTGGAATTGATCGACGTTCACGATGGGCAGGAGTTGCTGGCCGCCGCTGCCGGCGGCAAGCTCGCGCACGACGTCAATCTCCAGCGTGCGCAATTCGCGATAGGCCAGAACGAGGAAGGTCCCGCAGCCGCAGGCGGGGTCGAGAAACTGAAGTGAGCGCAGACGCTGGTGGAACGCTTCCAGACTGGCGCGGCGGCGGGTGGAACGATCGACTTTGACGCGCTCCCATCCGGCGCGCAGTTCATCGAGAAAGAGCGAGCGGATCACTTTCATGATGTCGCGTTCGCTCGTGTAGTGCGCGCCTTGCCGGCGACGAACGCGATCTTCCATCACACCCTGGAAGAGCGAGCCGAAGATGGCAGGTGAAATTTTCGCTCATTGGAAATCGCAGCAAAAGAGAAGGGCGTCGCGCGTGGCGCGCGAAAATCGCGGGAAACCGAGACGCTCGCTGAAGAGGCCGCCATTCAGGTAACGGAAGCCGTAGAACGAATCGGTGTCGGGCACCGCGCGATCGGCGTCCGGGTTATTCAGCCAGTCGAACAGCTCGTGGAGCTTCGCGCCGAGATCGGAGCCGACAAAAGCCGCGAATCCGGGCTGTCGTCGCGTGGACTGAACTGCGTCACGACAACATCGCGCGGGTTGGTGTTTTTCCATGCCCCGTTCAAGAATTCTGCTCCTGCTAGCCATTCTGACACTTCTCATCATCTGGTTTCATGCAAACTACCCCGGAAAACTCGCACCACAGTCTGTTCGCTCGCTTTTGTCCTGTCGTGCCATGATCGCGAGGCGACCACGGTGTAGAGTGCGTAGGTGCGATAGCATTCCGGGTCTGAAGGCATAGACTGCCTCGATGCGCTTCCAAGCCTGCACCATCATCGCGCATAATTATCTGGCGCATGCGAGGGTTCTTTATCGCTCCTTCCGGAAATTTCATCCGGACGTTCCGTTCAGCGTGCTCGTTTTCGATGCGCCGCCGGGAAAGGTGGAGGAAGAGTGGGATTCTTTCAGCCTGGCTGATATCGGCCTGCCGCCCGGCGAGGACGTGCGGATGCCGGCATACTACGGCGTTACCGATTTGGCCACCGCGCTGAAGCCTTGGTTTTTCCGGACCCTCCTCGAACGGCAAAAACTCGATCTACTTTACTTCGATCCTGACATTGAATTCTTCACGCCCGTCTCGCATCTCGCGGATCTGGCGGCAAATCACACGCTGGTTCTCACCCCGAATGCCACACGGCCCATGAAGCTCGATGGCGCGAGACCCGGAGGAACCGACATCCTGAGTGCGGGCGTTTACAACCTAGGCTTCCTCGGCGTCAACCAGGGAAGCGCCGACTTCCTCGATTGGTGGGGCGAGCGTCTCTTGCGGGAAGCGGTCATCGCTCCCGCGAAGATGCGTTTTACGGAGCAACGCTGGATGGATTTCGCGCCGGGTTACTTCGACTGCTGCATCCTCAAAGATGAGACTTGCAACGTCGCCTACTGGAATATCGATGGGCGACCATTGACCTGGACTGGCGAACGCTACGAGGTGCGCGGGGAGCCGCTTTGCTTCTTCCACTTCAGTGGCTTCCGGGCCGATGCGCCTGGTCGACTGAGCGTTCATCAAGGATACACTCCGCGCATTCGCGTCTCTGAACACCCGGCCTTGGAGCGTCTTTGCCAGGCTTATGCGACGAAACTGGAGGAGGCAGGCTACCAAGAGATGCGCGCGATTCCGTACGGATTCGCGAAAGCAGGAGACGGCTCAGACCTGACCGAGACGATGCGTTTGATGTATCGCGCAGTCGTGGATCGCCACGCAAAGCTGGGCTCGCCCGCGCCGCCCAATCCTTTCAACCAGGCAGCTGAATTTCGGGCCTGGCTCGACCGCACTCAGGAGAAGGAGATTTCTTCGGACGAAAGAATGGCTCAAACCAAGACGCTCATCAAGGCGGCACTCGGACTGGCGCAACGAAAGGCATTTGTGAAATCAGTGAAGCCCTTGCGCCGCATCTTTCGGAACCAAGGGGCGGTCAACGACAGCCTGATTGAAGCAATGCACCAACTGGCTCTTCAGAATCAAGATTTGGTCGACGAGTTGAGCGAACTGCGTGGCATGATCCGCAAACTACGCGACGGAGCGTCTGCCTAACGATTAGTTAGACGCGGTCCGAAGACATCACCAATAGCGTTCGCCACGCCCGGCAGACAGACGTCGCCCGCACCTTCGCGGAACCACGGTTGCATCGCGACTCCAGCGCGGCCCGCCATCCAAAAAGCCACTTCTCGCGTTCGCGCAGCGCTCGTCTTCTCGATCAACTCCCAGAGCCGATCCAGATAAGCCTCCACCGTATGGTGCGCTTGGACATACTGGCGCCCTTTCTCTCCGATTTCCCGGTAGCGCTCTGGTCTCGCCAGAAAATTGCGCAGGTGAGCCTGGATGTCCTCCAGTTCGAAATCCCGTCGCACCTTGGCCACGATATCGTCGCTCAGCGTGGCGTACCATCCAACGTCCGTCACCAGACTCGGCAGCGCATGTTGCCAAATGCGGAGTTGGCTGGCGGAGACTTCGCCCATGGTTGGATCGCGCAGGTTGAGCGCAAGATCGCTGCGCGCCAAAGCGGCGTTCAGGTCCGTCTCAGTCACGAAACCGTGAGCCGTCACGTGCGCACTCAACCCCAGTTCTTTGACCGCTCGGTCAAACGCCTTCTCTTGGGCAATAGTGCCATAAACATCGAGATGAAATCGGCTTCGGTCTGGGAAAAGATGCAGCGTCTGGAGAACAGAATGCAGGCGCCGATTCGCTCCTAAAAATCCGAAGACCACGATCCGATAAGCGCCGCGCCGCGGGACTCGCGCGCACGCTTCGGCCATGGCCGGCGCAAAGAGCGGGACGTAACCGACCGGCAGCTGCGTCAGACCCGCCACGGCGTCCCTGCCTGCTTCCGTGTGAACCGCGACACCCAAGGCGTTCTCAATTCCGGCCCCGGTGAGCGGGCATTCCAGACCGACCTCGCCGAGCGACTTCTTTCCCGCCAGATAGGCTTCGCCCAAGGAACGCCCGCTGTTGGGTTGATAGAACTCCATCATCCGCAAATAATCGCCCGATGTCAGCGCAGCCATATCTGTCATCGCCGCGAAAAAGTCCTGCAGATTCAAATCATGCAGAACCACAATCCCGGGGTGCTGCCGGTTCACTCGCCAGATCGGGCCGTGATATCGCGGCTCATTCCCGAGATGATAGATGGTGGCATCGGCCGCATTGATCTCGGCCCAAGGCATCGCGTTAATATCGTAGCGGCGGACCTGAGCGTGCTTCTCCAGCCCCGGCAGCCATTTCCTTTCGTGCACCCAAAGCGTAACCTCCGCGCGGCGAGCCAGTGCCGGGAGAATCGCCGCGGTGTCGAGCGCGATCGAGGATCGCGTCGGCGGGACCGGCGAAAACCAATTGAGCTTCATCCGAGCAACGTTTTCACCACGTGCGACCAGGATAGCCCTAACGAGTCATAACGCTGGCGCGCCTTCTGTCCGTATTCCTGTGCCCGCGCTCGATCCTGCCAGAGCTCGTCCATGGCGAGAGCGAGGTCTTCCGCGGTTGGATCGACGGCCAACCCAGTTTGGCCCGGCACAATAAACTCGAGCGTGCCTCCCGAATCGCGACAAGTGATGACCGCCTTCGACGCCAGCATCGCCTCCAAGGTGACGTAGCCGTAGTCTTCATCCAGCGGAGGAAAAACGACGGCCAGCGCGCGAGCATAGGCATCAACTTTCTCGATTTCTCCGAGGTAGCCCATCCACTCCACTTTTGCTTCTACCTTCAACTTCAGAGCCAGACGCCGAAGGTGCTCTCCATAGGATGGGCTGTCGGGCAAACCAGAGAACTTCACCCGCACGGGCTGCCGCGTGTGGGCCAGCGCACGGAGTACGAGCTCCTGTCGCTTATTCGCCGACAGGCGGCTGGGGAAGAAGAAATAATCTTCCACCTTCTCCGCCGCGTAAAAGGCCGCGGCCTTGGCCGGCGGATGATAAAGCGGCGTCGATGCGATCTGAGAATAGTGCTGCAACCGCCGGCTCACATTCTGCGAAATCGTGAATACCGCACGAGCCTCATCGCCGATCTGCTGATCCGCGCGCGCGATTACCTCTCTCAGCATCCGTCCACGCGGATTTGTATGCAGATCTCCCATCGGAGTGTCCCAAAGATCATACGCCGAGCGATGCTGATGCAGCAACCACACGACCTTTGCCGGATGCGAAATCAGATACGCGGGAAACTTCAACGCGATCAAGCGATCCACCGGCGCCGCATGAATCTCGCGCAGGTCTAACAAGCGGCAGGCTAGCATTTGATCCGGAATCGATTCGGGCCGGCCGGGGTTGAATGGAATCGAAACCAAAGCCGCTTCATGGCCTTCAGTCACGAACGCGCGGACTAATTCATCGGCCAACACTTCAGCGCCACCGTGCACGAAGGGCGTCCCGACTGTGGCCACCAGCACTCGCATCAACGTGACGCCTCGGGCCCAGATCGCGCTCCCCTGGCAGCGTACGCCCAGAGCGCTTCGCGAATCTTCTGCATCTCTTCCCGCAATTCCTGCTGCTGGAGGGCCAACGCCTGCGCGGCCTCGATCAGGCTCTCATTTACCGCGCCTTGGCTGCGCAGGATACGACGGAAAGGTTTCGCTTTTTTCACAAAGGTCTTCAATCGGGCTCGCCGCAGCGCGCTCTGGATTCGGCCGGCGTGGAAATCGTTCCGCTCCTGTACGGATGCCGGACTCGAGGAAAATTGCTGCCCCGGACTCCAACCATCCGTCGTCGCGGCCAGGCGGATACGCTCTGAAATTTCAGCTAACGAAACCGGTGCGAATGCAGTGCTCATGGATTAATGCGGCGAGACGCAGCTTCCATCATCGCGCGACGCGATGCGACAAACTTTCGCGCGGAAACGGCGCGGCGATTCAACCCAGAAGATGGTCTTGCGATTCTGGCTCCAGCCTCCGACGCTGGGGCGTTGGTCGCGCGGACCGATGTTCTGAATGCTCTTCTCGACACCGTTTTTCCTCTTCATCTTTCTGCCGGTTTTCTTCGCGCTTTATTGGTTCCTACCGAAGCGCCGGTGGATGCTCCTCTTGGGCAGCCTCTTTTTTTATGGCTGGGGCGAGCCGATTTTCCTCCTCGTCGTCCTCGCTTCGGCTCTGCTCGATTGGCTTCTGGGGCGACGCATCGCGCAACGTCGCCCCGGCGCGCGCGGATGGGTCGCGCTCGGTGTTGTCGCCAATTTGGGCCTACTCGTTTACGCGAAATACACCGTTTTCGCGGTCCTGAATATTAATGCCATTGGCGCCATGCAGGGCTGGCGCGCGTGGCCGGTGCCGCATATCGCGTTGCCGCTCGGCGTCTCCTTTATCGTCTTCGAAAAGATCACCTACGTGGTCGATCTCTATCGGAAGGTCGCTCCACCGGCACGGTCGTTTCTCGATTATCTTAATTACGTATTCCTCTTCCCGAAACTCCTCGCCGGTCCGATCGTGAAATATCACGATATCGCGCCGCAACTCGCGCGTCCGTCTCCCCAGTTCTCGGAGATCAAGGAAGGCCTGCTCCGTTTCATCTTCGGCTTGGGCAAAAAAGTTCTCATCGCGGATTCGCTCGCGCCGGTGGTCGATCAGGTTTTTTCGCTGCCGCCGGGAGCGCTCAATCCCGGCACGGCCTGGCTCGGTCTCGCTTGCTTCACGCTCCAAATCTTCTTCGATTTTTCCGGTTACTCAGACATGGCCATCGGGATGGCCCGCATGCTCGGGTTCCGGCTGATGGAGAATTTTCGCGACCCTTATTTGGCTGAAAGCGTGACGGATTTTTGGCGGCGCTGGCACATCTCATTGTCAACGTGGATCAAGGAATACGTTTACATCCCGTTGGGCGGAAATCGCGTTTCAACTGCCCGTGCCTACGCGAATCTCTGTCTCTGCTTCATCCTCACCGGTCTCTGGCACGGCGCGGCCTGGAACTTCGTCATCTGGGGTTCTCTGCATGGCGTCGCATTAGTGTGCGAACGCGCCTTCTGGCTCCGGCTGTCGGCCGCGCTTCCGCGGTTCGTTAGGGTGGGCGTCACCTTTGGCGGAGTCGCCGTCGCCTGGGTCTTCTTTCGTTGCGACACCTTCGGGCGCGCGCTGCAATTCTTGCGTGCACTGGTGGGCGGCACCGCCGCAGAAGCGAACGAGGTCTTCTTGCGGCCAGACACCATTCTGGTCCTCCTGGTGGGAGCGCTCCTCGTTCTGAAACCTATCGTCGGTTTCAGCGCCCAACCGATAGTCGACCGAAAATGGCAACTTCCGGGCCTCGCGTGGGCTTTCCTTCTCCTCGTCCTTTGTCTCGGTCGGATCTCGGTGAACTCCTTCCAACCCTTCCTCTACTTCCGTTTTTAAGAAATGACAGCGCGCGTAGCCATGATCCTCGAACGCACCTTTTTGAGTGCGATCGCGCTGGTTTTCCTCCTGCCGTTGCCGCTCAAAATCGTTACCAACAATCACAAACGGTTCCACGGCGTCCCGTTGTTTTCTCATCCGTGGCTGGCCAATCAAACTCTCCAAGGCACCACAGTCGCGGCGCGGGACGTCTCGTTCTCGTGGTCCGCACTCGCGCATGGCACATTCCAGAAAAGCAAAGCAGACCGCTTCGGCGAGGGTTTCCCCGGTCGCGAAGCTCTCATCCGCTGGACCAGCGAAGTGTGGTTCCGGATTTTCCGCGAGCCCGCCAGCCTCACCTCCTCGATCGCGATCGGAGCGCAGGGAGCATTGTTCGAAAAGCGATACCTGCATGAGTATTTTATCCAGCGCACGCCCAAGAGTGCGCTCCTTCCGTGGGTGAAAAATCTGCGTCGGCTCCAGGATTTTTGTCGCGAGTCTGGCATGGGATTCCTCGTCCTCATCGCTCCCAGCAAAGCCTCCTTTTATCCGGACGAAACGCCGCTGGCCTGGCGCCGCTGGTTCGATCCGCGACCGCGCGGCAACACTCAAATCGTCGAACTCTTTCAGGAGAACGGCATTCTCTTCGTCGATGCTCCTGCACTTCTCGCAGCCGAGCAGGCCGCGCATCCGCCGGCGGCTCCGTTCTTCCCACAAGGCGGCATCCATTGGAATTCCCGCGCTGTCTGGTTGGTGGCGAACTCCCTCCAGGCCAGATGGCAGGAGCAAGGTCGGCCGCTTGAAGCGCTGCGCTTGGCCGGGAGCCGTCTCACATCGGATCCGCCAGAGGACGATGACGATTTGTTACAACTCTTGAACCTCGTTT
Organism: Chthoniobacterales bacterium; assembly: GCA_040004745.1. Classification (GTDB taxonomy): domain Bacteria; phylum Verrucomicrobiota; class Verrucomicrobiia; order Chthoniobacterales; family UBA10450; genus JACCTI01. Next base: position 9,656 of record JBDUAH010000018.1, read on the forward strand.
CACCGCTTACTTATTCGTATGAAGAAGTGTCGCTTCAGCCCGCCGTGAAGCCGCCCAGCGCGCAGCTCCGGATGACGATCGTTGGTGATAGTTTCACTTGGCAACTGGCCCGCCTCCTGAGCAAGTCGGGACAGTTCTCCCAGATCGATGTCCAGTATTACTACAGACTCTACCAAGCCCGAGTCCTGCACGGAGTGACCTACCGCGGCCCCGAAGGTCCTCCGCAAAATTTTGCCCGTGAAACGTTCGGGGCCGATTGTCTTTTGCTCGAGTTTAATGACGCTTCCGTTCCGTTACCCGGCCACTACCTGGACGACTTTTTGCAGGACGCGATCGCGCACCTCCCCGCGGCGGCGTCTCACTCTCCGGCAACGGCTCCTTCGGACTAACGAGTCGAGTCGTCAGCGCGCTCCAATTCACGGACCCGTTCCCGGATTTGCTGAGCGGTCGTTTCCGGATTCAAGCGGCGCCGGATGCTCTCCGCCGCTCGCGCGCCCAGCGCCCTGCTTTCCGCGCGATTCTCATAAACCCAACGCATCAAACTGCCGGCGTGCTCCGCGTCTGGCGCGGCCCAGTGCGTGCCGCGTTCGTACGGACCGGCATCTTCTTCCAGCTCCGTCATGGTGTAATTCACGAGCAGGCTGTTTTCCGCGTTCATGAATTCCAGATTGCCGGAGTAGCCGGTGCCGATCACCGGTTTGCCAAGATACATCGCCTGCGCCATCCCGAGACCCAGCCCTTCGGAGCGATGCAGCGAAACGTAGGCATCGATCGAAGCGAAGAGCGAGTTCACTTCCGCGCCCGAAAGATGCGGATCGAGGAAGATTACCCGCGCCTCCGCGGCGCGCTCAGCGAGCGCTCCGCGCCCCGCGCGGTCGTGCTCCCAATTAATTGATTTCATCACCAGCACCGCATTGTCATCCGAGCGGAAAGCGTGACGAAAAGCATCGATGACACCGGCTGGATTCTTGCGCTGCGTCGTGCTCAAGAAATCGAAATTGAAAAGAAAAAGAAACGCGTCGTCCGGCAATCCGAAGTGCTTCCGATTCGGTATCGCCTCCGTTTCGTTCAGATAAAAGGGATACGTGATCTGGCGGACGGGAATCGGCGAAACGGCTGCGATCGATTGCCGGGTAAAATCGGACGGCACCCAAATCTCGTCGTAATAATCGAAAGCAGAATGCCAGCGCCGTGGGAAGTGTTCCTGCTCCCAATACCAGAGCCCGATGTTGTGACGTCCGGCGAAGAATTTCTTCCCCATGTCGCGCGAAAACCGACGCGCGTAATCGAAGGAGAACGTCATCAAATTCACGCGATAGGGATTCGTCCGCGAAAACTCGCCCAAACTGACGTCGCAGTTGCGGTGCATCGTGCTGCGGACATTGCAGAGCACTCTCGGAAGCCCGGTCGTCTGCACGGCACGCCACATCGCCCGCGAGGATTCGCCAATCCCGAACTCGCTCTGCGCGAATCCTGCCATGTTGATGCCCATCGGATAGACGCGCGAATCCACTCGTAACGGCCGCCTTAGATGCCGTTCATATAAACGCGTAATCTTAAGCAGCGTCTCGTGGTAGCGAGCACGCGGCGCCTTTCCTCGATACTTGCGCCAGCCGCCGTATTCGGCCACGGCCGTTTTCGTTTCTTCGCTGCCGATGCCGAGTTTGCGGCTGCGCCTAACGATGCGCCGCACCGCGTCGTATTCGAGATACTTCCAAATCCAGCGGCGCAAGCGCACGTAACGCTTGTGCAAATAGCGACGCAGCAACTCGCGATTTTCCAAAGCCGGCGCGAGTGCGGAGCGGTCCTTCTCCGTCTGCTGCGTTCTGTGTTGACGGAAAGCGCAGAGAGGTTCTGCGAGATAAAAAAAGCAACCTCGCTCGAGCAGGTGGAACCACATCTCCATGTCCGCCATGACAAAAAACGACTCGTCAAAACCACGTCCGGCTAACGAGCGACGAAACATCACCGCGCTCGGCCCGCCGACCAAATTTCGCTGCTCAAAAAGGCAGCGAGTGATCACCGTCGTGCCCGCCAAAGGACGCGACATCTCCTCAAACGACGACCAGACGTCGACCGGTTCGCCCTTCTCATTCACAATCTGGCGCGCGGCTGCGACCAGGCTCACTGCGTGATTGCTCTCCAGTGGAGCGAGCATCTTTTCCAACGTCTGGTCCGACGTCAGAAAATCGTCGGCATGAAGCGTCTTCACATATTCGCCGCGAGCCAGCGCCAGGCAGGCATTCCGGTTTCGCACCATCCCGAGATTCTGCGCGTTCTGCACCGCGACGATGCGTGAATCCTGCGTTGCGTAGTGCTGCGCAACCTCGAAGGAGTCATCCGTCGAACGATCATCCGAGATCACGATTTCGAAATCCTGAAAGCTTTGCCGCAGGACCGACTCGATCGCCGCCGGCAGGAAGCGCCCGTAGTTAAACGAGTCGATGCAGACGGAGATTTTTGGAGTCGTCATGACCGTTGCAATCGAGCACAACCCAGCACCACTGCGAGCAAACCCAGGATGGCAAAGGTCTCCACGTGATAGCTCCCGAGGAGAAGAGCGAAATTACGACCCACCAAATCACGACTCAATACCGGAACGAACAGAAGAAAGAGCGCTAGCAAAACAAGCATCCAGCGCGGCAATTCCTCGCGTGTGAAAAAAAGAGCGGCGACGAAATAGCACGCGGGCAGGAGCGCCACGCAGTGCTGTCCCCACGTGATCGGCGAGAAGAGGAGCATGAAAATCGAAAGCGCAGCCAGCTCCCAAAGCAGTTTCGGATCGCGGCGGCTAACGAGTGCTCGACGTGTCCACCACAGATATCCCACGAGCAAGGTCAGCAGGATTAACTTGATTATCCAACCGGCTGCGAGCGGCGACAGATGGAGCGCGTCGAAGTAAAGCGGGCTGGCAGCGCGACCCGGATGACCTTCGGGGAGCTGCGTCAGATAACGCGCCAGCATCGGACGCAAGGCCATGTTTTGCAGCGGTTCGGGTCCGAGCACGCCAGTCGCGGGATTAACGTTTCTGAATCCCTGCCAGACGTTGCCGACCCATGTGTGCATGTGTTCTCGGTATGCCGTCGGCCCTTGCCACAGGATCGGCGCGAGCGTGAAGAGCAACGCCGCCACGCAACTGCTCCCGAACATTTTCCACTGCCGTTTCCAAAGAAAATAGCCGACAAAAATTGCCGGAGTGCATTTTAACGCCACCGCCAATCCGAGGCTCGTCCCGCCTAACAAGTAGCGGCGCTGCACCCAAAGGTAAATCGCCAGCCAGGTCAGCGTAACCAAAAGCGTATTCACGCCCAATTCCGCCATGTCGCGGATGACATAGCGACCCGCGAGGACGAGTGCGAGTGTGGCCACCCAAAAAGCGCGGGTCCGATCAAGGGCAAACGTGGGGCTCGCCAACAAGCGCAAAAGCCGAAGCAATAACAGCAGCGCTGCCACGCCCACCGGAAAGAGGAGCGTCTTCGCCAACGGCAGCGGCAGGAGCGCAGCCGGCGCGTGCGCCATCGCCCAAAACGGCGGATACGGCAGATGCATGCCGCCTGTATAAAGGAACTCTCCCGCGAGAAAGCGGCGACCGAATTCCCAGTGCAACTTGAAGTCACCATCCAGCGGCCGGGCCACGACGCGGAAAGCGCAGCCGAGCACCACCAAAATCCCGACTACGCCGGCGGTCCGGCGCCTCCACAGTGCGCGTTCTGCAGTGGTTTCTCCCATTCGGCCGAGTATGTCTCTCATTTTCCTCCGCTCTCTCATGGGCTAAACGGTGGGTTATGACAACGATGCAGGAAAGCGTTTCGGGATGGGCGGTGGATCATTTCGCCCATAAGATCGAGCCGATCGAGCAGCGCGCGTAACTGGTCACACCAGTTCTCTTTTTAACCGAATAGCCTATACGCCTTCGCGGTCGGCTCGAAAAACTGGCATGGCCGCGAGAGCAACGCCACCCTACATCCGGCCGCGGCGTTTATAGAAAGCTTGGCGCGCCATGATCAGGTCGACGTACTTCCGCGTTCCGGGGAAATCGATATTATTCTCGAACTCACCGGGCGCCAGCGCGGGTGCGCCACTTCCGCCGGCCCAGCGCTGGGCGCGACTGGCGCCAGCATTATACTCCGCCAGAGCGAAAGGAACGGGGTCGATCTGATCGCGCCAATGGCTTAACGCACGCGCCAAATACCACGTCCCGGCCTGCACATTCACGCTCGGATCGAAGAGCTCCTCCACTTGGAAATTATCCACGTGGTTCTCCTTCGCCCATTCGCGCGCGGCCGGTTCGGAGACTTGCATCAAGCCTCGCTCACCGGCGCCGCCGAATTTTTGCGCATCGAAACCGCTCTCCCGCCAGATCACCGCTTTTACCAGCATGGGATCCACTCCATTCCGCGTCGCCACTTCGCGGATCAGCGCATCGTGCTGCTGAAAACGAGCAGGGCTGATCCATTCGAACGCGGTATAAACTGCATCGCCCGATCGCAGCACGAGAATGCCGACACCGGCTGCGCCGGCGAGAACCACGCAGATTAAAAGTTTAAGAACAAATCGCATCCCAAGGCATGCACGTTCGGCCAGACGGCCCCGTCATTCAATGCCTGCCATGCTCTAGGCTTTGCGGAGGCGGGTTCGACAGCTTGCCCGCCTTTGCCTTGCGAAGGAGGGTTCGACCTTCCCGGATCCGTCATGCCCTACGCTCGCGTCATCATCGATCGCGTCATCCACCGCGAGCTGGATTACTCCATTCCGGAGAGTCTAGCGGCCCGCGTCAACATCGGCTGGCGGGTGCGCGTGCCGTTCCGCGAACACTCCGCGCTCGGCACCGTGGTCGCGATTGTAGACGAAACAGAAGCGACCGGCCTGCGGCCAATCGAAGCGATCGTCGGGGAGCGACCGGCCTTGAGCGTGAAGGTGCTGGATCTCGCGCGCTGGATGTCCGCTTACTACTGCTGCTCCATCGAAACCGTCATGCGCAGCCTCTTGCCACAGGTGATTCGGCGAGCGGAAGTCGGATGGAAAAAGCAGCTGATGGTGCGCGCTGCACGCGAGATCACCGAAGAGGAAATAGAGAAACTGCGGAAGCACGCGCCGCGTCAGGCGGAGTTATTGGAAGCAATTAGCCGACTGAGCGCGCCGGTCCTAGCGGCTGATCTTTTGCGCGAGACCTCGCTCGACAACACCACCCTGCGCGGCTTGGAGAAGCGCGGCTTGGTCGAGCTGCGCTCCGAGGCAGTGACGCGCGATCCGCATTCCGACGAGCAGTTCATCGCCAGCACCAACCTGACGCTAAACGCCGAACAGACGGTAGCGCTGGCGGCGGTGGAGGAAGCGCTGAAAACTCCCGAATCGGCGCGTCCGATTTTGCTCCATGGCGTGACCGGCAGCGGGAAGACGGAAATTTATCTGCAAGCCATCCGCTCCACTCTCGCGCGCGGCAACACGGCCATCGTCCTCGTGCCCGAAATCTCCCTTACCCCGCAGACGGTTGAGCGTTTCAAAAGTCGCTTCTCCGAAACCGATGACATGGTCGCCGTCCTGCACAGCCGACTAAGCCAAGGCGAACGTCACGATGAATGGCACAAGATTCAGGCCGGGCGTGCGCGAATCGTCATCGGGGCACGCAGCGCTGTCTTCGCACCGCTCGAAAATCTCGGCCTCATCGTCGTGGATGAAGAACATGAGACGACCTACAAGCAGGAAGAAGCGCCCCGTTACCACGCGCGCGACGTCGCTGTGGTGCGCGGAAAGATGGAGAATTGCGTTGTCCTACTGGGCACGGCCACGCCCTCGCTCGAAAGCTATTACAACACCACTCGCGGCAAATATCAGCTCCTCAATCTTACCCTCCGCGTGGACGACAACCAGATGCCGCTCATGCGCATCGTCGATCTGCGCCAGGAAGCGCGGAAGCCGAAACAGCTCACCATCCTGGGCGAAAAACTTTACAGCGCGATCACTGCGCGCCTCGAGAAACACGAGCAGACCATTCTGTTTCTCAATCGCCGCGGCTTCTCCACTTCCCTTCTCTGCAGCGCCTGTGGCGAAGCGCGCGAATGCCCGAACTGCAGCGTCGCGCTCACCTTTCATCGCCACGCAGCGCGCTTGAGTTGCCACCTTTGCGGCCACACCGCTGCCGTCCCGAAGAAGTGTCCCGCCTGCGGCGAGAACGCGCTGATCTACTCGGGCTTCGGGACCGAGAAAGTGGAATCGACTGTGCAACAGCTTTTCCCGAAAGCAGTCGTTAGGCGAATGGACGCCGACTCCATGACGCGGAAAGACGCCTACCGCGAAACCCTGCGCGCTTTCCGCGGAGGCAAGATCGATATTCTCGTCGGCACCCAGATGATCGCAAAAGGGCTGCATTTTCCGAACGTCACCCTCGTCGGAATTATTAACGCTGATCTCAGCCTGCACCTCCCCGACTTCCGCGCCGGCGAACGTACCTTCCAACTCCTCACCCAAGTGGCAGGCCGCGCCGGTCGCGGCGAAACGCCGGGTGAAGTCTTCGTGCAAACCTTCACGCCCTTCAGTCCCTCGATCCAGTTCGCCCGGCACCACGACTTTGCTGGCTATTTCGAACAGGAACTCGAGTTCCGGGAACGGTGCGATTTCCCGCCATTCAAGCACGCCGTGCTGCTTACCATCCGTTCCACTCACGAAGCGCGCGCCAAATTCTCCGCCGAAACCATTGCACGTCGTTTAGGCGAAGCGCTCCCGGAAGAATTCATCATGAGCTCGCCGACGCCCGCGCCGCTCGAAAAGCTGCAGAGCCAGTTCCGCTACCACATCCTCTTGCGTGGCGAAGCCATCCTGCGCCTCAGCCGGCTGGTGCGCGAGACGCTCGATAAACTTCCGCTACCCGAAGACGTCCTCGCCAGTGTCGACGTCGATCCGTATCAGTTGCTCTGAACGTTCAGAAAAATCTCTTGACCTTGGAACCCGTTCCAAGCCGTAGCCTCCTTTCATGACGGCGAAGAATTCCGCGAGCGAACAGCTCAGCATTGGTGAACTGGCGCGGCAGGCCGGCGTTAGCGCGGATACGATCCGGCACTACGAACGCAAAGGTGTGATCGCGCGTCCCGAGCGGGCGGCTAATGGTTATCGCTGCTATCCGCCTTCCAGCTTGCCCCGGTTGCACCTCGTGCGACGGGCCCTGGCGGTCGGTTTTACACTCCAGGAACTGGCGCGCGTTTTCCGGATGCGAGACGGCGGCGGGATTCCCTGCGCGAACGTGCGAGCTCTTGCCGCCACGAAACTCAGCGAGATCGAGGTTCGCTTGGACGAGTTGACTGCACTACGAGACGAACTGCGCGCGACTCTGCGGAACTGGGATGCGCAACTCAAGAAAACGCGTGCCGGTCGCCGCGCCGGCTTGCTGGAATCTCTTCCTCCATCGCACCGCGCGGCTGCGAAGCGCGCGCCTTTTTCTACCAACCACAAACGAAAGAAAACTGACCCATGAAAAAAAGACCCCTTCACTTGGCGTTCTGCGCCATTGCCCTCACCGCTCCTTTGGCTATCGCGCAGAAGCCATCCGAGCAGAAAGACAAAATGGCTGACTGCCCGATGCACGCTGCGCACACCGGGCACGCTGCCGGCGTCAATGCGCGCGGCGATCAAGGCATGGGTTTCTCTCACGCTAAAACGACCCATCATTTCCTGCTCTCGAAGAGCGGAGGTGCGATCGAGGTGACTGCGAATGGCGCTCAGGATCAAACCAGCCGCGAGCAAATTCGCGGACACCTCGAGCAAATCGCCCAGGCGTTTACCGCTGGAAATTTCGACACGCCAATGTTTGTGCATGACCAGGTGCCGGCGGGCGTCCCGGTAATGCAGGCGAAGAAAGGGGAGATCGGTTACCGCTACGAGGAAATAGAGAATGGCGGTCGGGTCCGGATCACCACGACTGATCCGG
>JBDUAH010000019.1:0-17502 GCA_040004745.1 Chthoniobacterales bacterium
CCGCCTTTGCCCAGGGAAAGGTCGGAACGGTCGACATGAACCGCGCCTTCAAAGAATACAATAAAACGAAGGACGCTGAGGCCAAGATCAACGAAGCCAAAAACGCCGCGAAGAAGGAATATGACGATCGTGCCGAAGAGTACAAGAAGGCGCTCGACGAAATCAATAAGCTTAATCAGCAACTCGAAGCGCCCGCTCTGAGCGCAGACGCCAAGAGTGCGAAGGCCAAGGAGCGCGACGAAAAAATCTCCTCGATCAAGAAGATGGAGCAGGAGATTAACGAGTTCCGCCAGACCCGCGAACGCCAACTGCAGGAGCAAGCGCTCCGCATGCGCGAAGGCATCGTCAAAGAGATCACCGACATCGTGATGGAACGCGTGAAAGCCAAGAGCTTGGACCTCGTTTTCGATAAATCCGGCATGAGTTTGAATGGCGTCCCACTTCTCATGTACGCGCCGGACAGCATGGATTTCACGGATGAGATCGTTGCTGCGCTGAATAAGCCAGGTCGCGCTTCCACTAGCACCGACGCTCCGGCGGCGGGCAGCCCGGCCGCTAAGGCAGCCAGTCCGGCAGCGAAGGCAGCCACCCCTGCTCCGGCCAAAAAGCCGTAAGCTCAAGCACAACTCAGTTTCGGAAACACACGCGGCGATCCCGCGTGTGTTTCTTTTTTGGGGTATCCCGCCGCTCCCGGCACCAACCGGAAATTCGATCCGGCGAACCTGCCATCGTTAGTTTGTGATCGCCATGTCTAAACCGCTCCTCTCCCCGCTCTCGCTGGTCGCCGCTGGATTGTTTTGTCTGGCCGGCGCAGCCCACGGCGAAAAGTGGGAAGCGACACTCACACCGTTTACTCCGGGATCATTCCCGCAGCCCCGCGCGGTTCACGCGCAGTATGCCTTCGGTTGGAGCGGGCTCACTGCGGCAACGGTTGATGTCCACTTCGGAAAAGCGAGCGACGATCGGTATAAACTCGAAGGCAAAGGCGGCACGGTCGGCCTCGCGCGCGCCACCTGGCGCTACGACTTGAATCACACCGCGTTGGCCGACGCCCAGACTCTCCGCCCCATCTCGGTGACAGAGAGCGAAAAAACGCGATCGAAAGAAAAGAACACCGAGGTCGCGTTCTCGCCCGAACTGGTGGTTAGTCTGCGCCAGGAGCGAAAATCCGGCGTCATGAAAACGCGGGAGCGGCGTTTTGAATTCCCCAACGCTCTCAGTCTCGAATCGGCTCTGCTCTTTCTGCGTTCTCAGCCCATGCCAGCCGGCACCGCCTACCGGGTGGTTGTTTATCCGGCCACTTCTTCCTATCTGTGCACACTCACCGTCAAAGGGCGCGAAAAAATTACCGTGCCCGCAGGCACGTACGATGCCATCAAACTCGACGTGCAGCTGAGCAAGATCGGAGAGAAGCGGGAATTAATCCCTCACAAGAAATTCAGCAGCGCCACCGTCTGGCTGTCGGATGATTCGGATCGGCTCGTCCTACGAGTCGAGGCGCAGGTCTTCGTCGGCACAGTTTTTGCCGAACTTCGCTCAGCCGAATACGAGAAGCCTAAACCGTAGCTCCTCAGCGCCGGGGAACGTAAATCTGCTCACCATTCGGAGCGGCATACGTCGGAGCCGTTCGACGATAAAAGCGACGGCGCGGAGCCGTCAGTCCGGGCGCACGTTGTCCAGGCAACAAGCCCATCGAGGCCAGCGTTTCGGTATCGAGACGGCCTGTCTGGACGATGCCAAAACGCGCTTGGTAGGCACGCAACGCGAATTCTGTTCCTTGGCCAAAGGCACCATCAATGCCACTGCGGTAATAACCGCGGCGAGTCAGAACCGTTTGCGCGCCCACGATCACCTGCTGCTGAATCTGCGGCGGCGCTCCCGCATACGGCGTCCCGGAAAAAAGCCCGCCTGTAGTCGCGGGTAGCGAAGGACGAAAGGTCTCCGGGCCACGAAATTCATCCTCTTCAACCCGAGGTCTGTCATCCCGCAGGTCCGACGTGTCAGGCGGCGGCATTTGAGAACGCCGAGGCACCGGTGTGGAAGCTGCCACCGGCGGACGCGGAGCGGTCTGCGGTGCGCTTGGTCCGCCCCGCACGGCGAGAGACTTTTGCGTTTCCTTGTTCAGTTCCCCAGTAATCTGCAACCCGTTTCGAATCTGATACCGTCGGATCGCAGCCGTTGTCTCCGCGTCCTTCGCTCCATTGGTCTCCCCGTAATAAAAGCCCTGATCCTTCAATTTCTGCTGCACTAGTTCGAGATATGGATCGGCTTTCGCCTCCATCAACGCAGCGGCAAAAAGCGCCACGGCCAATAATATCAAGCGTGCTCTCATTTCAGTCCGTTTATTGACGCGCATAACCGTCGCCATATTCAGTTTCTGGCGCCACTCGCAGCGACAGTGGCCTGAGTTTGGCTCGAGATTTGCCGGTACCGCAAGACGCCATCTCCGATCGCGCCTGCCAAGCTCTGGCGATATTTCTCACTCTTCAGTCGCGCCAGATCAGCGTCGTTTGAAATGAATCCTCCTTCCACCAGCACCGCCGGATGCCGCACGTTTACCACCACATAAAACTGCTCCGACCGCGTGCCGCGATCGAACGCCTGTGTCCGCGTCACCAGCGCTTCCTGCACAAAACCGGCCAGGCTCTGGCTCTCCAGATTGTCTGGGCCAGTCGACGCTTTTTGTAAAGACGGCAACCATGAGGGCGCCAGTCGCGTCGGCGGTTTCTTTCGCGCGGCATAGAAAGTCTGCACTCCAGTCGCGGACGCGCGCGCGCCTTCGTCGAAGTGAATGCTCACAAACACACAATCGTCCTCTTGGTTCGCCAGCTCAGCTCGCTTCGCCAGCGATACGGTTTCATCGCCCGAACGCGTGAGTGTCGTCGCCAGGCCGCGCCCGCGCAGGATCTGATCCAGCCGCTGCGCCACGTCCAGCGTCAGATCCTTCTCCATCACATCCGCGCGGAGCGCGCCCGAGTCGTTGCCCCCGTGTCCAGCATCGATCACCACTCGGGTGACGGGATTAATCAGGATCTCTGCACTCGTGCGAACGCCACCGCGTCGCGGCAACAACTGCCACCAAACCGCCGACGCGATCATCAAAACAAAGCCGACCCAAGCCAGCGTCCGTCGGATCGGACTCTCTGTCGTTCCAGAGCGACTAGCCATCAATCAAAATCACTCGTTAGGACACTTTGACTGAATGCAATTCCTTCTCGGTCAACGGTCGGTAACAGATAGCCATCTTTCCGCTCCGCTCCAGGATCGCCGCCTCAACGCCACGCTCCCCGATTTGCTTCTGGCGTTCCGTCGCCAACGCCTCTTTCGTCGGCCAAGCACCCGCAGCGTCTCCAGATTTCGCGAGAAAACCGATCGTCCACGCATCGACCGCCGTGCTTAAGGCACGCGCTAACGTCGCTCCAGAATCGTGCCGTTCCTGCAAGAACGCTTCCATAGCTTCCGTGGAAACACTCGTGCCGCCCAGCGCGCCGAAATGCCGCGCAGCGCCACCACTTAGACCGCCATTGATCGCGATCGCGCCATCGTATTCCACCCGCACAAACAGATCGTCCTCCGGCTTCTCCCCGATCTCGGCGAAAAGCATTCGCGCCAGATACGGGGCACCAAAGACTTGCTCAAAGGCCGCCTTCAACACCGGACTGAGCGAGTAGTAGGCCAACCGTCGCAGCGAAACATCCGCCGTTGAACGTGTAAATCCTTCCGCACTCGCCAGCTCGATTGCAGCCATCCGCAAACGCTCAATATCCCCCGGGTGTCCGATCGCTCCCAGCGCGATCCGATCGTAGATCTCGAATACCTTTTGTCGGCTGCGTCCGAGCGTCACAAACAGAATGCCGTCGCGACATCCCAGCGCCACAATCGGACTGCCCGACGCTAACTGCGTCTCAATATATTCGCGACGATTCGCGATCGCCTCCACCCACCGATACGGCTCCTCGGTCATGCCACACCCTTCTTGAACAAAGCCGAGATCTGCTTGTCCGCCAGAGTCATGATGCCCGCTTCCGACACGATCTTGATCACCGGAAAAATTCGCGCGTTTCGATCCACCCCGCCCGTCGCCGTGTCCGCTTCCGCCGCCGTATCGAGCGCCCGTAATGCCATCGTTACCGCCTCATCTTCCGTCAACTTCGAGAGCGGTTTCTTGCCCCACTGATTCTCGTAATGCAAAACGCCCCGCACCGCGGGCGAACCAGACCCAGTCGCCGTATATTCCGTCACCTCAAAGTTAGCTCCCATCGCGTCGTAAAAATAGAGCCTCGCCCCGGGCTCAACGCTCGCATCATAAGTCGCAAAGATGGGCACCACCACGCCCACCCCTTGCATGACGAAGCCGAAATTATCGCGCAGCAGTTTCGAGAGAGCGCGCACCTTTCCGTCCACGCTCATCTCCTGCAGCTGCGTCCGGCGAAAGAATTGGAACGAATGCTCCAGCACGCGCGCCATTTCCCACGCCGTCGCCGGGACCCCCGCAATCGCCATGATCGAATGACGATCGATCTCCAGAACTTTGTCCGCACGATCGTAGACCACCGTATTGCCCGCCGTCGCGCGACGATCGCCAGCCACCAGCACTCCGCCGGAAAATTTGAAGGCCAAAATCGTGGTTGCCTGCGTCTGCGGAATCGCATTCGGGTTCACGCTGAGCCCAGCGCCAGTCACTGGAACAGGCGAGAGCAAGCCCTTCCGTCGCAACATCCCCGCGAAATCCTCGCTGCTGCCGGCGAGACTCGATGCCAACGCCCCGCCCGGCGATTCCATCATTCCCCGGTGCGCTGCCGGTAGCGCTTTGATTGATTCGGATCCACTTTGCGCATCTTCCGCAAAAGATCCTCCGTATCGGGTCGGGAAACATCCGGCGCCTTGGGGCCGCCATCGTCATCGCCACCTCGCTGCGGACTCCAGGGAACAGATGGCTTTTGCAGACGTTCCGGCATGTGAAAAAATTACCGGACGAACCCCACAAACGCAAGCCATGGAGCCGGTCGGCTCCCGGCTCGAAGAGCCTCTGGCTCGTAAGGGCGCCAACCCCTTCCCTGCCTGGTCCCCAACGCCTCCTCTTGCTACCTCCGCGGGGTAATGCCAAGATTCGATGCGATGAAGCTGTCTTTTCCCACCCTCCTTTCTCTCCTTTTCTGCGGCACCCTTATCTGCAGCCCGGCCGGAGCGCAAACCTTCGCTGACGGCAGCGAGAAGGCCAGCGCCCAACTAGAGGCCCTGAACAAGAAAATCGACGAACAGAGCTTGAAGATCGACGCTCTCTCCCAACAGCTCCTGAAAATGGAGAAGCAGCTCGCCAACACTCGTCCCGGCGTCATGATCGGCGAAAGCGCGCCCTCCGCTTCCAGTGCGCCATCCACTGCCGCCGCAGCTCCCGCCGCTGCGGCTGACGCCAACACCCACATCGTCGCCAAAGGCGAAACCCTCACCTCCATCGCCAAAACCCACCGTGTCGGCGTCCAAGAGCTGCAAAAATTCAATCACATTGAAAACGATCGTGCGCTCCAAATTGGCCAAACCATCATGATTCCCACACCGGGCGGGGACACCACTCCCACGCCCTCTGCTTCGCCTAACGAGTAAATGGAATCGCCCACCACGCGCCCCTGGTTCCTCCGCAAACAAGAAGACGGAAACATCTTCGGCCCCCTTTCGTTTGAGAATCTCGCGCGCTGGGCCTCTGGCGCCCAGATCGCCCCTAACGATTCCATTTCCTCCGATCAGGAAAACTGGATCAAGGCGCCGATGCTTCCTGAGCTGGCCATGGACTGGATCGTCGAAGTCACCAGCGAGCGTCTCTACGGACCCACCACTCTAGGTGCCATTCGCGAATTCCTGCAGTTGGGCGAGGTGGAAGCCGATACTTTCGTCATCAATTCGTGCGATGCCACGCGGAAGCAAATCCGCGAACTGATGGCCGTCCTCGATTCGCTGAACTCAGACTCCCCCGAGGAAATAGCCGACACCGCGCACGCTGCTGGTCCCACAGCCGCGGGAATGTCGATCGCCGTGCCAGACCGCATTCGCGAACTCGAACAGGCTCTCCGTGAAGAGCGACGCGCCCTCGCGGAAGCCGAGGCGCGCTATCGCGCAGCGGAAGCAAAGCTGCGGGATCTCACGGTCGCGAACCAGTAGCGAACTACGAAGTTGGCAAAAGAGCGTCTGGCATTTCACTGCCTTCCGTTTCGAGAAAACTCTGCTCCCAAAGCCGCGCGTATTTCCCGCCCAGCTCGACCAATTCCGCGTGCGTCCCGCGTTCGATAATCCGCCCGCGCTCCAGAACCAGAATCTGATTCGCGCGCAGGATTGTCGAAAGCCGATGCGCGATCACAAAGCACGTCCGATCCGCCATCAGATGTTCCAGGGCTTCCTGAATCAGACGTTCGGTCGTGGTATCCACACTCGCGGTTGCCTCATCGAGTACGAGAATCGGCGGGTCCTTTAGCAGCGCGCGCGCAATCGAAAGCCGCTGCTTTTCCCCCACGCTTAACTTCACGCCGCGCTCGCCTACCACGCTGTTTAAACCCTCCGGCAAGCGATCGATAAATGGACGCGCATTCGCCGCATCGGCCGCGCGCAAAACCGCCGCGTCGCTCGCACCCGGATTTCCCATGAGCAGATTTTCTCGGATCGTCCCGTTGAAGAGAAAACTCTCCTGCGTCACCACCGCCACCATTTCGCGCAGCCGCCGAATTCCGAAATCACGGACGGAAATGTCATCCACGAAAATTTCGCCGCTGTCGTACTCGTAGAAACGCGTCAGCAAATTCACCAGCGTCGACTTCCCCGCGCCCGTCGTGCCCACGAGCGCGATCGTCTCACCCGGTCGCGCGTGGAAATTGATATGCTGCAACGCGGGCAGACTTCCTTCCGAGTAGGTAAATCCGATGTCCTCGAAGCGCACATCGCCCGCAATCTCGACCTCGTTCGCCTTCCCGTCGTCGCTCCAGCCTGGCTCCACCGGCTCATCGATGATCTCGAACACACGTTCCCCGGCCGCGCGCCCCGCCTGCACCAATTGATTCAGCTGATGCAGCTTCCCGATCGGCTCATAAAGAAAACTCGTGAGAACGAGAAACATCGCCAAATCGCCTAACTGCATCGTGCCCGCGAGCACCGCGCGCGCGCCCACCCATACAACCGCCATCACGCCTAACGATCCGATAAGAAGCATCGAGGGGTTGTAAACCGCCCACACCTTCATCACCACGAGCGTAGCCGTCCGCAATTGGTCGCTCACCGAGTTGAAGCGGGTGTGCTCTTCGCGCTCGCGCACGAAACTTTTGATCTGGCGGATGCCGGAAAGGTTATCGTGCAGGAGCGAATTCATCGCCGACGACGCGCGGCGCTGCAGCCGATACCGCCGATGCGCCGTCAGTGTGTACCAGAGCGCGCCGCCCGCGAGAAACGGCATCGGCGCCAGTCCAACCCAGGCGAGCGTCGTGCTGACATAAAACATCATCCCGAGCACGATCGCCACCTGCAAGAGCGCCACCACGCCCTGCTCGATGCCGTCGATCAGCATCCGCTCGACCGAGTTCACATCCTCCAGAATCCGCGTCATCAAATCACCCGTGGCCCGATTATCAAACCAGCGCAGCGGCAAAAGTTGGATGTGCGAATAGAGATCGCTTCGCAGATCGAAAATCACCTTCTGCTCGAAAGTGTTATTTAAAATAATCCGCAGCGAATTGAGCCCGTGCTGCAACAGGAAAGCGAGTGTCGCCACTAACAAAAGCGGCGCGAGCCGCTCCGGACGGTGTTGAATCAGAACCTGATCGATCACCAGTTTCGTCACCGCCGGGAACACCACCACCATGAGCGTGCCCGCGATTGCGCAAGCAAGCATCGCCAATCCGAGGACCGGATAACGCCGCAAATACTTGAAGACTCGCCAGACGGTATTCATGAGCGAATAAGTTCAGCGACCGTCCCAAGGCACGCAAGGTGCCTCGTTCCACAATTCGACGTTGGACGTGGGACGTGCGGCATTCGACGTTCTCTCCTCACATGCAAATCCGCAAAATCTTCATCTCCCCCGGCCATAACTATTACGGCCACAATGGCCGCGAGCCGGATGACTTCCCGCTTCAGGAAGTCGAGCAAGTCGAATGCGTCGCCGGCCACGGCCTCCGCGGCGATCGCTTCTACGATTTCAAGGACGACTACCAGGGACAAGTCACCTTCTTCTCCGAAGAAGTTTTCCAGGAACTCAGTGCCGCTTTCCCCGAGGTCGAGAAATCGCCCGGCGTTCTCCGCCGCAATATCATCGTCTCCGGCGCTCACTTGATAGCGCTCATCGGCCAGGAATTCGAACTGCAGGGCGTGCGGTTTCACGGCGCTGCGCATTGCAAACCTTGCTACTGGATGAACCGCGCCTTCGCTCCCGGCGCGGAAGATTGGCTCTTGGATAATAAAGGCGGTCTGCGCGCCCGGATTCTCACTGACGGCTGGCTCAAACCCGGCGCCGCATAAGTGGCTATCGCTTTCAGCGCGGTCCTCCTCGCTGGCGGAAAATCGAGCCGGATGGGCCGCGACAAAGCTTTCATCGAATTTGAAGGCGTTCCTCTCTGGCGGCGTCAACTCGGCGTTCTCCGTCAACTTCATCCCACGGAAATTTTCATCGCCGGTCCCCTGCGACCTGAATGGAGCGGTGCCTGTGATGCAGTTCTCCCCGACACCAATGGGGACTCCGGACCGCTCGCGGGATTGCTTTCAGGGTTCCATCATGGCACGACGCCATTTCTCCTAGCGCTAGCGATCGATATGCCACAGATGACGGCGGAATTTCTCATCGAACTGACGGCCTCCTGCGGACTCGGCGAGGGTGTAGTACCGGTCATGAATGAGCGCTACGAACCGCTGGCCGCAGTTTACCCGAGGGCCGCGGCCACGATCGCAGAAGCGCAGATGCGAGCGGGCCATCTTTCGTTGCAGGATTTCGTGCGAGCCTGCCTTGTCGCAGGGTTCTTGCGGGAAAAGCGATTGGCGCCGTCCACGCATTCGCTCTTTCTGAATCTGAATACGCCTAACGACTTATCATCCATGCGATGATCAAAGAGGAATCGATCCTTCGCCTCAAGACGGGCCTCACTCCCGAGGCGCAGCTGGATCAGGTCGCAGTGGAGGAACCACTCGAGATCCGCATCGAAGGGCACAGCGTATCCGTCGTCATGCGCACTCCAGGCCACGATCGGGAGCTCGCGGCCGGCTTCCTCGTGACCGAAAATCTGATTCGCAGCGCGTCGGATATCTTCGAGATCACGCTTTGCGGTAGCACCGGCGAAGACAATGTCGTTAACGTCACCCTGCGGAACCCGACCACATTCGATCCGAGCAAACTCACTCGACACGTCTTCAGCTCTTCCAGTTGTGGAATTTGCAGCAAAGCGACAATCGCTGCTGTCCGGCAATCGTTTACGCCGATTCGAGATGATTGCTCCGTTCCGGCCGCCACCCTGCGGCAGATGCCAGGGCGGTTACGCGAGAAGCAGGAAGCTTTTGCGCGCACTGGCGGACTTCACGCCTGCGCGCTCTTCGATTTATCGGGACAATTGCAGCAAGTGCGCGAAGACGTGGGTCGTCATAACGCGCTCGATAAACTGATCGGCATCGCGCTGCTGGAAAACCGCCTACCAATACGGGCGCGAGTCCTGTTACTCAGCGGTCGTGTCTCCTTCGAGATGATGCAGAAGGCACTCGCCGCCCGCATCCCCATCATAGCCGCAATCTCAGCACCGACGTCGCTCGCGATCGAATTCGCTCACGCGAACAACCAAACGCTGATCGGCTTTCTGCGCGGCGAGACGATGAATGTTTACGCCGGCGCAGAACGAATTCGTTAAGCTCTCTGCGCCAGAATCCCTTTTGCCGCCTCATCCGCATCGGCTGCCGGCGTGATGGAAATGACGACGAACTTGCTCGTCGGCTGGTTCGAGCGGTCAGCCACGCTATTGATCGGCACGAGCACGTTTGTCTCCGGAAAATAGGTCGCCGTGCAGCCGCGGGGGAGATCGTAAGGCGCCACTTGAAAGTGCCGCGCGACTCTCTCCTCCCCCTCCCCGAAATGGCTCGTCAAATCTACGATCTGACCTTGCTGCAAACCGGCTGCGGCGACATCCTCCGCATTCATAAAAATGACCCGCCGACCGTGGTAGATCCCGCGGTAACGATCGCTGAGACCGTAGATGTGAGTGTTAAACTGATCATGCGAACGGATCGTCATCATGATGTAGCGACCCGGCGGCAACTCGTTCCGCGGAATCGGATGGATCGTAAAAAGAGCCTTGCCGATTTTGTTATTAAACTTCCGCTGGTCCCGCGCCTCGTTGGGTAAATAGAAGATGTCTTTCGCGATGCGTTCGTTGAACCGCTCGAAGCCGGGGATGACGTGATCGATGTGATCCCGGATGCGGTTGTAACTGCCGATTAACCCGTCCCAATCCACCGTGCTGCGTTCGCCTAACGTTGCCCTGGCCAAGCCCGCCACAATCGCAGGTTCGCTTCGCAGATGTTCACCCGCCGGCTCCAAAACGCCGCGCGATGAATTGATGATTCCCATCGAATCCTCCACCGTGACAAATTGCTCGCCGCTCGCCTGCCGATCGATTTCCGAGCGACCGAGACAAGGCAGGATGAGCGCGATCTCGCCGGTGATGAGATGCGAGCGGTTGAGCTTGGTCGAAACGTGCGCGGTCAGCCGGCAACCACTTAACGCCTTCGCGGTGTATTCGGTATCGGGCGTGGCCGAGAGGAAATTGCCGCCCATCGCCATGAAGACACGCACCTCTCCGCGATGCATCTGTTTGATCGACTCGACCACGTCGAAGCCGTGTTCTCGCGGCGAAGTGAAACCAAATTCGTCATCTAATTTCTGCAGGAAAGGTTCGCTCATCCGTTCCCAGATCCCCATCGTGCGATCGCCTTGCACATTCGAATGACCGCGCACCGGACACGGCCCGGTCCCCGGCCGTCCGATGTTACCGCCGAGGAGGAGGAAATTTAGGATTTCCTGGATCGTTCCGACCGCATTCCGGTGCTGGGTCAAGCCCATGGCCCAGCAGCAGATGATGCGTTTCGCCTTCATCGCGATCTCAGCGGCGGCGCGGATTTTTTCTCTCGTAAGGCCGCTGCTCGCCAAGATGTCATCCCACGAGGCGGCGCGAAGATCGGCGATGAATCCCTCGTAACCCGCGGTGTATTCACGAATGAAATCGAAGTCGAAGACAGTGCCCGGCCGCGCGTCTTCCGCCGCCAGCATCTCTTTCATCATCCCCTTGAACACGGCAACGTCACCGTTGATTCGCAGCGGCAACCAGAGATCGCTCAGCTCAGTCCCTTTCCCCAGCACGAAGCCTGGCACACGGAGTGGATTCTTCAGGTCCTGCGGATTCTTGAAGCGGAAATTGCCGATCTCCGGCATCGGGTTGATCGAAACAATCTTCGCGCCCGTTCCATCATTCCCTCTGCGCTTCGCGCTTTGCAAACTCGACAGCATCCGCGGGTGATTCGTGCCCGGATTCTGCCCGATAATGAAAATGGCGTCCGCCTCGTCGAAGTCCTCCAGCTTAACGCAGCCTTTGCCCACGCCGATCGCCTCAGTCATCGCTTCGCCGCTCGACTCGTGGCACATGTTCGAGCAATCCGGGAGATTGTTCGTGCCGAATTGCCGGGCAAAGAGCTGATACAAGAACGCCGCCTCGTTACTGGTGCGACCGCTGGTGTAAAAGACGGCCGCATCCGGGCTGGGTAGCGCGTTCAACTCCCGCGCCATAAGCGCAAACGCCTCCGCCCACGCGATCGGCTCGTAGTGCGTCGCGCCCGCGTGCTTCACCATCGGCTGCGTCAGCCGGCCCTGCTGGCCTAACCAGTAGTCGCTTTGCTCCCGCAGGAACTCGAGCGAATGCTGGCGAAAAAAATCCGCGGTGACGCGTTTGGTCGTTCCTTCGTCCGCGATCGCCTTCGCCCCATTCTCGCAGAATTCCGCCACCTGCCTTTCTTCATCAGGGCTCGGCCAAGCGCAGCTTTGGCAATCAAACCCGTCTTTCTTGTTCACGTTCAGGAGCGCTTTCACCCCGCGCACCAATCCCATTTCTCCCACGGCGAAACGTGTCGTCTGGACCAGCGCGGGGATGCCCGCAGCGATCCTTTCAGCCCCGCCGAGCTCTGCCGGCGTGCTCTCCAGCGGAGTGCGCGCGCCCGGCGTGGGCGATTCTTGGTCGCGCTCCGCATGTTCAGCCGGCGGCGTCAGCGGCGCTCCACTCTCGTCTGATGACGCACCATATTTGTCGCTCATTCAAGATATGATACGCAGCTCGCGCCTAATACGACTGTCGTCCTTTGCGCTTAGCGAATGTCTCCCGACCGTCGCATCGCGGCTTTAAAACCGCGGGGTCTAGTCCGAATCCAGGCCACAAACTTCGCAATCCCGGGGTGTGCTTGCAGCCGCGCGATGGTGTTGAAGTCGCGCTCCAGTTCTTTTTCGGTCAGCAATTGGTGAATCTGCGAATGGCATGGCCGGCAAAGGCCCACCACACGCCGCACTACCGCACGCTCAAACTCGCGCTTGTTCCGCTTGTTGTGATGACGGGCCCGCGGGACGAGATGATGCCGCGTTAGTGTTTCCTCGCGCTCGCATAAAGCGCACACCCCCGTCACACCCGATCGCCTGAATGTTTGTACCGCGCTTTGAAAGTGAGCTCGGCCACGCCCGATTTATCCAGCTCGCCCAGACCTTCCGCAATCATCTCGTCGTATTGCGCTTTCGTGGCGCGCGCCAACGGCAGATCGAGGCCGATCTCCGCCGCCAGATCGAGCGCGATCCCGCTGTCTTTGGCCGCGTGCGCCGCGGAAAAGAAAACTGCGTGATCGCGCTTCTGCATGTCTTCGCCATCCGTCTGCAAAACGCGCGATGCCGCCCCGGTCTGCGAGAAGATTTCGCGCAACATCGCGAGATCGAGACCTAATGCGTCCCCCAAACCCAATCCTTCCGCGAGCCCAGCGGTGTTGATATTCATCACCATGTTCACCAGCGCTTTTACTTTCGCGGCCTCGCCGGTTTTGCCGACAAAGCGGAGTGAACTACTCATTTCCTTTAGCACCGGCTCCGCACGGCGAAACGCTTCCTCGCTTCCGCCGCACATGAGATAAAGCGAACCTTCGCGCGCCTGTGTGATGCTCGACGCCATGCACGCCTCCAGGGTTTCCGCGCGGGCTTTGTGCGCCAGTTCCTCCACTTCTTGGTGGACGCCGGGCGCAAGCGTCGCGCAATTTACAAACAGTTTACCAGTCGCATTTGTGAGCAGGCTGTCGTCTCCGCTGAAGATACTTCGCATCGCCGCATCATCCGTCACCACGGTGAAAATCACGTCCGCACCGGCAGTGACATCGCCCAGCGTGGGACATGCGGTCGCGCCAATCTCTTGCGCGAGCGCAGTGACCGAAGCGCGGTCCAAATCATATAGCGTCGTGACGTGCAAACCGCGTTCCTGCAACCGGCGCGCCATGTTTGCGCCCATCCGTCCCACTCCCACGAAACCGATATTCATGAGGAGACCTTGCCGGCGAAAAATGGATTCTCACGCTTTTCTTTGCCGACCGTGGTGAGCGGTCCGTGGCCCGGACAGAGAACTGTCTCTTCCGGCAAGGTGAGGATTTTCTCCAGATTGTTTTGCAAGGCGTCGGTGTAGGAGACTGCGCCACCGCCCATCGAGCCTGCGAAAATTGAATCGCCCGCAATCGCGACCGGACGCGCCAAGCCGGTAATGAAGTAAGTGATGCCGCCCGGGGAATGGCCGGACGTCAACCGCGCTTCGATATGCAAAGCGCCGACGCGAAATTGCTCTCCTTCCGCAATTGTCTCCGCGCCACGCGCGGATTCGTGTTCGGAAATATAGATGATCGCGCCGGTTTCGTTGCGCAGCCGCTCCAGATCGGCCACGTGATCGGGGTGGGCGTGGGTGAGCATAATGAATTTGATATTCAAATTCTCGCGCGCCGCGCGCCGCAGCATTTCCGTGCAATCCGCGCCGGTATCGAAAGCGACCGCATCGCGTGATGCCGGATCCCAGACCAGGTACGCGTTCACGGTCATGTCGCCGTAAGCGGTGTTGAAGAGCGCCAACCCGTCGATCGCTTCGACCTCTTCTGGCTTCCATTCATTGCGCGCCAGCTTGATGAGCGTGGCTGCATCCAGTCCGAGAACGGGCGCGACCTTCCGCAGGTTTTCGTCTTCGAACTTTCCTTCGCGCAGCGACTTCACGCTGTCCGCGTTGACACCTGACTTCTCTGCGAGCTGGCTATCGGAAATTCCGAGACCGCGTTGCGCTTTGCCGAGGATATCACCGGCGTTGTCTTCGATTGGGATTTTCATTTTTCAGGCTCTCATGGTGGCGGCGGCTGGCTGACTCAATTCCGACAAACGCGTCTTCATTATTTCAGCCACGCGCGCTCCGACTTGTTCGACTGCGAGGACGTTACTGGATTCTTTTTCGATCGAGGTCATGGCCACATTGGCGATGCCGCAAGGAGTGATTTGATCGAAGGGTGAGAGGTCGCCGCACACATTCAGCGCGAAGCCATGCATCGTGATCCATTGCCGCACGCCCACGCCGATCGAAGCGATCTTGCGATCTTCCACCCAAACACCAGTCAATCCACTGCGCGTCTGCGCGATGATCTCGAAACCCGCTAAAAGCTCGAGGAGAACGTCTTCGATCCAGCGCAGGTAACGGTGCAAATCCTGCGCTTCCCCGCGCAAGTCGATGATTGGATAACCGACCAATTGTCCGGGCCCGTGGTACGTCGCCTGTCCGCCGCGATTGATCGGGAAAAGCGGATGCGGCAAATGTTCAGCACCGCGCAGGCTGGATCGGTCGGGGGTGCGACCGATCGTATAGACCGGCTCGTGCTCGAGCAGCAGCAGTTCGTCGGCTAACGAATCATCAGCGCGCTTCAGCGCCACCAATTCTTCCTGCAGCGCCAGCGCGTCAGCATAGGCGACCCGTCCCAACCAGCGTGATCGCAGGGCATTACTCATATTTGTCCCCCGATCGGCACTCCCAGTCGCGCACTCTCCTGCGCTCTCAGGTGCGTGAGACCAATCGCGAGCGCGTCGGCCGCATCTGGACCGGGCGTTTCCGTTAATCCAAGTAACGCGCGGACCATGAACGCCATCTGGCCTTTATCCGCGCTCCCGTGCCCGACCGTCGCTTGCTTGATGCGCTTCGGCGCGTATTCAAAAACCGGAAGTCCGCGTTCGGCGGCAGCCAGGATCGCCGCCCCACGCGCCGCGCCGAGCGCAATCGCGGTCTTATAGCTCTGCACGTAAATGACCGACTCAAGCGCGCAGCAATCGGGCTCGTGTTGGTGAATCAATTCCGCGAGTCGATCGTGAATCGCGACGAGGCAAGAGGAAGGAAGGAGCGTCGCGCGATTTGGTATCGTGCCGAAGTGGAGAGTGGTCAGCTTGCCGCCCTCCGCATCGATGACGGCTACTCCGCAGTTACGCAGAGAAGCATCAATGGCGAGCACGCGAGGCACGGCCGGAACCTAAGGGCGGCGGGCCGACGTTTCCATGGCGCAATCGGGATGCGCTCGAATCCTTTTTAGGCCAGCACGCGCTGGAAGAACCAAAAGCCGCCTGCAGTCACAACCGCGAATGCGAGCGCGGTTACGGTTCGTTCGCCGGCGAGCTCGCTGCGCCGATGCACGAGCACGAGCAACGGCGCCACCACCGCAACGATGCACATCTGGCCGATTTCGACCCCGCCGTTAAAGGCGAAGAGCGACCAGCCGAGTGCCTGCCGCGGAAGCGCCATTTCGCGCAAGACGTTGGCGAATCCGAAGCCGTGCACGAGCCCGAAGCCAAACGCGAAGAGCATGCGCGTGTCGGCTGTTTTGCGACCGAGCAATGCGTGGATGCCGACGAAGACGATGCTGAGCGCGATCAACGGCTCAATGAGGCGGGGCGAGGGATTTAGCAGCCCGAACGTGGCCAGTCCCAGCGTGATGCTGTGGGCGACAGTGAACGCGGTCACAATCTTGAGCAGCCGTCCGACCGAGCCTCCTAAGAGGAGCAGGCCGATGATGAAAAGAATGTGATCCGGCCCGATGAAAATGTGGTGCACCCCCTCATAAAGGAACTGACGCACCACGGCCCAAATTCCTTGATCGGTGCCTTGATTAAATTCGATCGTTGTCCGCTTTCCTTCCATGACTTCCTGCCGCACGAGGCGATCGCCGCGGTAGAAATTGGCGAAAGTCTTGTGACGCGAATCGTAGGGGAACAGTCGCGCTTCCACTCGCAGCGTTTCCGGAACCGCCGACCAGGCAAAAGCAAAAGTAAGTCTTAAGTCCTGCCGATCCGGCACCGCTTCCGCGCTGAGGAGTTGGCCGGAGAGCAATTGGTTTCCCGCGAAGATGCGAAGGCGGGAAAGAGCGATCTCCGCCAGTGCGTTTTGCTGCTCCCGCAAGGTCGTGGCGTTCAGCAACATTGAAGGCTCGACTGTCGGCAAATCATGCGCCAGATCCGTGGTCGACGCGGTCAGGACCACTTCGAGCCGTTCCGTCTCGGAATGGAAATCCAGGAAACTAGTCGGCTCGCTATGCGCAAGGGCGAACTGCGTGGAAGCGAGGCTGAGACTGAGCAAAACCACGAGCCGAAAAACTCGCCCGCGATGAGCGCGCGTTTTCCAGTTCAAGGCTTTGCGCTCGGGGCGGGAACAGGACCGGTCGCGAAGACGGGATGGCTTCCGATATCTTGCAGTGTCTCTACTGCTTTCGGCGCATCGACCAGACTGAAGAGTGGGCTCCAGCTCAGCGCTGTCCCCAAATACTTTTGCGCCGCCCCGCGATCGCCAGCGCCGGCCGCAATCATACCGGCGTGAAATTGAATCGCCGGGTCTGGAGTATTCTGGCTGAGGGCACGTCCGATCGCTTCCTGCGCTTTCTCGGGTTGGTTATTCTTGAAGTAAACCCAAGCCAAAGTGTCTGCTTCAAAGACATTTCGCGTTAGCTTACATTCTTCCGCCAGACGTAAGGCTTCGACCAAGTTGCGATCGTGGTCGGCATAGAACCGCGCAACCTGCAAATGATCGTGGCCGCGTTTCGCCAGGTGCTGCGCGTGGAGTTCATCCACTTTCCGGTAATATTCCTCGGCCTCCGCCGGCGCACCGTCGGCCGCAGCCAAGTCTCCCAACGCGCCCAAAGCCTCGACATTCGGCGCTACTGCCAACGCCCGTTGGTAAAATTCCCGGGCCGCAGCGTTCTCGTGCAATGCGATCTTGATCCGCCCCGCGGCGAGTAACACGGGCATGTTCCGAGGAGCCGCGGCCACAGCCGGCGCTAACGTTTGCTCCGCCGGTAAATAGGCGCCGTCATAGAACAGCATGAGCGCGAGACGCGCGCGGCACCAGGCTGTGTTTTCGGCATAGGGCGCGCCGGCCCGGATCGCTTTCTCCATCAGCCAAAACGAGTCCTGGC